>JAGGWO010000146.1 GCA_021157485.1 Sulfurimonas sp.
AGGTATTATATTATGGGATTGAATATGCTCTTGTAATGGAATATATCTGCCTATTCCATTATCCCATTTTATATACATTACAACTATAAATATGATATCTATTACAAAAATAAATATCATAGAATAGATTGGGATATTACTCTGCGAAAATTTGCACTTATTCATAATAATTTTATCTTCTAAGTTTTGAATGTATCAAGTTCAGCATTTAAGTTCTCTGTTAAACTATTTAAATGTTCAGCAGCAGATGCTATCTCTTCAACACTTCTTGTATTTTTAGAAGATAGCTCATTTATATTTTCAACTTTTGATACAACTTCATTAATACTTTCACCAGTAGTTATAAAGTCTTGAACAGTTTTATCACTAGCGGCTACTGCTGAGTTAACAATTTCTACTGTATCTGTAATTTTAAGTTCAACATCCATTGCAATGTTTGCTAATGTTTGTACCTCTTTTGAATTGTTTTCCATCTGAGTACTTGCATCTACGATGGACTGAACGATAACGTTGATTGTTGCATTTATCTCAGTCAAAGATCCTTGCGTTCTCTCTGCAAGTTTTCTCACTTCATCAGCAACAACAGCAAAACCACGTCCATGTTCACCTGCACGTGCCGCTTCAATAGCTGCGTTTAGGGCAAGTAAGTTAGTTTGATCGGCTATCTCTGATATTACTGAGAGTATAGATTTTACCTCTTCTGCATCAGTTGAAAGTTCTGACATTCTTCCTGCTAACTCAACTTCCATCTCTACAGATTCTTGAACTTTTGAAGTAAGTCCGATGATGTCATTTCTAGCTTCATCGAGTGTATCATTAGCTTTGATGATATCCTCTTTACTCTCTTTAGCATCAGATATTGCATCTTCTATGGTATATTTAATCTCTTTTGCACGCGCTGACGCTTCACTGATAATAGTCATAGAGTGTTCAACATTTTGACCAACACTAAGAGCAGTTACTGAGAGTTCATGAGAGATAGATACATTTTCAGTACTACTGTTTTTTGCATTGATTATTGTCTCTTTAACTGAGTGGATAAAATTATTCATCTCATCTGCAGTTTCACCAATCTCATCATTAGAGTTGATATGCAACTCTTTTGTAAGGTTACCTTTTGCAAGTTCGTTTGATACCTTGTTCATCTCTTTGAGTGCAATAAGAATATTTTTTGAAATAAGATAACCATTAAGTCCGGCAATGAAGATTAGTAATATATTTATAATAAGCATCCACATAAGTGAAGCGAACTCTTTTTTATCGATATCTTGGATAGTTTGCATCAAATTTTCAGATAGCTTATCTTCAATGTTTTTAAGTAGATTAATCTTTTTTGTAATAGTACTAAACCAGTATGAACCTTGTATATTAGAAGCAGATACAGGCTCCGAGCCTAATACAACTAAACGCATACGATTTACTTCTTCTACTGCGTTTCCAACAAGTACATTATTCATGTACTCTATAGAATCTTTTTTTGCAAGTACTTCAAATGATTTTAAAAAACTGTTTTGCTCAGATATAAGACTGTTTAACTTGATTTTATCAGCAGTGGTTGCGCTTGAGTTTGCAAATACACCAGCCCCAACAGCTCTCTCTATACCGGCTCTCTCTTTAGAGTATAGAAAATTTACATAAGCGTTTAACATCTTTACAATCTCTTTTTGACTCGACTCATTCGCTAAAATAGCGATAGTATCTATAAAACTTCCATTTATATTCGTGTAGTAGGATATTGCATCTTTTTTTGAGATATTCAGGGCTTTAACATCACTTCTAATGTTGCCTATTTCACTTAGTTTCGTAAGAGCACTTTGCATTTTATCTGTAAATTGTTTTGGAAGTGAATCAATATCTATACTATTGATGCTATCTTGTAGCTCTTGTCGTTTAGTATCAGTAGAGTTCTTCTGATTTGCTAAAGTTTCTGAAAACTTAGTCCCATGTGAGCTTAAAAATCCTGCTGTTGCTCCACGTTCTTTTTGTGTTTCATGAACAAGAGCACTCATTTTTACCGAGAGCTCAAGAGCATCTTTTAAGACTCGACCTTCATTTACAACAGTGTATTTTTCATTTACGGAAAGAGTGATTTGTGTAAGTAGAGCTATTGTTGGAATGATGAAAATGATAAATAATTTACTTTTTATACTTAGTCTAATTTTGTTCATGGTAAACCTTTATAATTTAACGTGTGTGAAATTATAAAGGTTATGAGTGTCACAAAAGTGTCAATACCGTAAAATTAGGTATTGTTTAAAATAAGTAGTATTAGCTGTTTCTACTTTACTTTGCCTGAACGATATCCAGGATGTTGGTAGTCATTACGCTCACAAGCACTGAATATACTTGCGGCCCCTAAAGCCAAAATAGTTAGTAATATTAATGATTTCATATTTTTCCTTATAATTGGTTTTTCTTCAAAGACATCTCTGTCTCCATAATTCTAATCTCATCATTTGCATATATTCTGATTTTATCATCAGCAATCAGTTTTTTAGATTTTATCTTATTTGGATAATCAATATTATGTAAAATATGCTTGATGCAGTTAATACGAGCTTTTTTCTTGTTGTCAGAGCGAACAATAGTCCATGGAGCATGTTCAGTATGAGAAGCTAAAAGCATTGAGTACTTAGCAATAGTATACTTATCCCAAAGACCTTGAGATTTTTCATCTACAGGTGAGAGTTTATACTGCTTGAGTGGATCAGTCTTGCGTTTGTTGAAACGGCTGTTTTGTTCCTTTTTTGAAACAGAGAAGTAGAACTTAAAGATTTTAATATCAGAATTAACAAGCATCTTTTCAAATTCAGGAACTTCATGTAAAAACTCTTTGTGTTCCTCTTGTGAACAAAATCCCATAACAGGCTCAACACCACCACGGTTATACCAGCTTCTGTCAAAAAGAACTATCTCTCCAGCAGATGGAAGGTGTTGTGAATAACGTTGAAAATACCACTGCGTTTTTTCAATATCACTTGGTTTATCAAGTGCTATAACTCTTGCTCCACGTGGATTGAGGTGTTCAGTGATTCTTTTAATCGTACCACCTTTTCCAGCAGCATCACGACCTTCAAATATCATCAAAACTTTCTGACCTGTATCTTTGATGTGGTTTTGCATCTTAAGAAGTTCAATCTGGAGCTGTTTTAATTCACTTTCATACTGTAGCACTTCATCTTTAATCCATACAGCAACACGTTTTGGAACACCTTTTTTATTTCTCTTTTCAACTTCTTTCTTTCTCTTTTTCTTTCTTCTATCTTCGTGTACTATATTAGCTAAAGTAGCACCATCTTTTAGTTCATCATCAATCATAACTCTTTTATCGCCCAAAATAAACTCCTAAATGTCATATGGCTCAATTATAAATAAACTAATATTAAAAAGAGTTTGTGAGAAGATTATTTACCTCATTTATATCTGAAGTATTTGCAAAACAACTTTTATCTCCACATATCATGAAACCTTCATCTTCACTGGCTTTCAAGCTTACATATGGATAGTTTAAAGAGGCTAATTCAAATGAGTTGTTTTTTAGATTATCTATATTTGATTTAATAATACGCTCCCCTTTTAAATACCTAATAGCTTGCGTCAACATATGTGGAAAGTAGATTGGCTTACGTCCAAGCTCATAGGAGTTATACTCCATTGTTTTAAAAGCAAAATGAGTGTACTTTTCATCTTCAAGAAGCGTTCCAAGTGAGATAAGAGCATCAATCATGATACTTATAGAACTTGTATAAGTGTTATCAGATGTTTCAGCTTTTGTTGTGAACTCTCCTACGCTAAAGTTCCATTGACCTTTGTCATAAAACTCTTCAAGTGCTTTATTTATAAATCTTTGTGCGTTTATTAGATAAAGTTCATCTCCCGTGTGCTTATATGCATTGATTAGAGCTTGTGATAGGAAAGCATAATCCTCCAAAAAAGCCTCTACTTTTGGAGTTTTATGTATTAGTGTCGTATGGTAAAGAGTTCCATCTAAGAACATAGTTTTTAGAAGTGAATCGAGACTATTTATGGCTCTTTCATTGTACTTAGAATCTATAGCTCCTAAAGTAAATAGTGCGTTTATCATCATGCTTGACCAAGAAGTTTGTACTTTTTTATCTATAAATGGGTACTCTCTTGCTTGTCTGAGTTTTTGCAGTACAGGTTTAACTTCTTTAAACCACTCAGCAACTATGCCATCTTCAAATCTTACAATACTTTTTCCCTCGAAGTTTCCATCATGAGTGATAGACATCGCTTCAAGAATACTCTCTATATTTTTATATCCATTCTCTTTTAAAATGTTAAACACTTCTTCATAGGTATATACGAAGTAAGTCCCCTCTGCACCTTCACTATCAGCATCACTTGCACTGTAAAAAAGATTATCCTCACTCATAAAGTTATACCAAAAATCAGCAATCTCTTTGGCTGTTTGCAGATATGTTTCATCTTTATATGTTAAGTAAGCTTTTGTGTATAGCTCACAAAGTAGGGCGTTATCATAAAGCATCTTTTCAAAGTGGGGTACTAACCACATATTGTCAGTTGAGTATCTACAAAAACCTCCATCCACTAAGTCATACATTCCACCTTTTTTCATTGCATTTAAAGTGTCTCTTAGCATCGCTTTGGCAGACTTTTCATCATAAAGCCTATCTATCGTAAGTAGTGTATTAAGAGTTGAAGTGTGTGGAAATTTAGGGGCAACTGAAAAACCGCCATCTTTTGTTTCATAGTTGTTTTTGGCTTGAATCATAAAGTTTTTGTAAAATTCTTCTTTTAATACTGTTGCTTCTTTTGGATGTTCAACACTATTTAAAAAGCCTTCAATCTCATCTGCGTTTTCAAACAGTTTAGGATCCATCTCCTCAACTTTTGTAGCTATAAGGCGAGTAAGTTCTTTAAAGCCCATTCCTTCAATACTGCCTGCGTTTGATTCAGGTGGTATGTAAGTTCCGGCAAAAAATGGTTTGTTTTGAGGAGTACAAAAGATTGAAGTTGGCCAACCACCAGAACGACGATTTAAAAGCTGATGAACCTCTTGAAAGTGCTTATCTATGTCAGGTCTCTCTTCACGGTCAACTTTGATAGAAATAAAGCCTGCGTTTAAGATATCTGCACACTCTTGGTTCTCAAATACTGTCTCCTCCATAACATGACACCAGTGACAAGATGAGTAGCCTATAGAGATAAATATAGCTTTGTTTTCAGCTTGGGCTTTAGCAAACGCCTCATCACACCAAGGCCACCAATCAACTGGATTCTCTTTGTGTTGTTGTAGGTAAGGGGAGTCTTCTATTTCTAATCTGTTTGACATATTTATAACCTCGTTATTCCCAACTAGCACCACAAGAGCATAAGAAATTGGGAATCTTATTTATTAGTTGTAGAGTAGGGAAATATTGCTAATGAAAGGCTTAAAAATAAAAGTAGATTTTAAAGACTTTTTAGTTTTAAATTTTATTTCTATACCTAAGTGGATAGGATATAATCACAATAATTAATAAGTTATATTATTGTAAAAGGAAGATGGATGAAAAAAGAGAGTTGTGATATATTAGTAATTGGTAGTGGACCTGCCGGTGGAGTCTGTGCATCTACAGCAAAGATTAGCAATCCAGATAAAAAAATAGTTGTTCTAAGAGAGCAAGAGCAACAACTTGTTCCCTGTTCAATTCCTTATGTTTTTGGAAATACACTAGGGAGTGTTGAGAATAGTTTAGCTCCTTGTGGATTACCTGCAAATATGGATATAGAAGCTAAGGTCGGAACTGTTAGCGACATAGATATTAAAAATAAAATTGCTTATTACAATGATAGTGAAATCTCATTTGATAAGTTAGTTTTTGCTACAGGTTCTATTCCTTTTGTGCATGAGTCACTACAACACTCTTTAAATTTAGAAGGAGTATTTACAATTGCTAAAAATGTAGAACTCATTAGAAAACTCAAAGATTATTCTGATGACAAACAAAATATTACAGTTGTAGGTAGTGGATTTATCGGTATTGAAATAGCTATGGAGTTTGCAGATATTGGGAAGAATGTAACTGTTGTTGGTGGAAGTGAATTTATACTCAATAGAGCTTTTGATTCTGATATAGCCCAAGA
>JAGGWO010000138.1 GCA_021157485.1 Sulfurimonas sp.
AGAGATAAAAATTACACAGAGATTCTTAGTATATTAAAACCGCTTATCACCCATATTGAAATAATGAAAATAGATGATGAAAGAGCCGAGAAACAAGAGCTTTTACAAGAAACTATCCAAGATTTAGGTATAGTGCATAAGATATTTACTAAAGTAGATAAAAATAAAAAGTATTTGGTGTTTGGATCATTCAGTGTGGTTGAATCATTTTTAAAGAAATATAGGGCAGACAGTGAATGATCATTTTACAATTACCATAACTGATGATAATGGTGTTAAGCAGTTTAACCTTCATCATTTTGTAAAACAAGCAATCATCTATGCTCTTGGTTTTATAGGAGCCTTAGCCCTTATATCTATTGCTACAATGCTCTATTTAAATTACAGTGTTGATGAGATTCAAGAAAAAAGAGATGGTATAGAGAGTGCATATTTAGAACTTCAAGATAAAAATGAAGACCTTAAAGCTTCTATGAATGATACAAGAAATTCTCTTTTGCTTAAAAAACAAGAATTAAATGAACTATCAGACTCTCTATCTAAAATTGAAACACTTATCGGTATTGCTCCTTTAGCTGACACATCTCTGCAAGAGAGAGTCAATTTGACAAAATTAAATTCAGAGCATATGGCGACTCTGCTACAGTTAATTCCAAATGGTTCACCTGTAGAGTATAAGGGAATAACGAGTAAGTTTGGTTATAGAATTCATCCAACACTAAATAGACGAGAATTTCATCGTGGTAGTGACATGAAAGCTAAAATGAACACACCAGTATATGCTACTGCTGATGGCATTGTAGAATACGCAGGATTACATAAAAAAAGTGGTTATGGAAGATTAATTATTTTACAACATGCTTTAGGGTTTAGAAGCTATTTTGGTCATTTAAACAAAATTGTGATAAAATCTACTCGATTTGTAAAAAAAGGCGATCTTATTGCTTACAGTGGTAATACTGGAATGAGTAACGGACCACACTTACACTATGAAATCAGATTTATACATAACGCAGTAAATCCATTTTATTTTATTAAATGGAATGTAAAAAATTATTACGATATATTTCAAAAGGAGAAAAAAATACCATGGCAATCTTTAATAACGGCAACAGCCAACCTGAGAGTAATAAAACCGACTCAAACACTACCATCATCACAGCTGGCGCAAAAATCAACGGGGAAATAGAACTCTCTTGTAATCTATATATTGATGGTGAACTTGAAGGATCAATTATCTCTAAAAAAGAGGTTAATATTGGTAAAAATGGACATGTAAACGGAAATATAACTACTCAAAGATTAGTTGTTCAAGGACGTGTTGATGGCACTGTAAATGCTGATATAGTAGAGATTAAAGCGGCTGGTCATGTAAGTGGTGAGATAGCTTCTGCTGAACTTGTTATAGAGTCAAAAGGTATCTTTGAAGGTAGTAGTATTGTTAAAGATAAAAACACACCTCAAAAGATAGAAAAAGCAACAATCGCTAAATCATAAATAAAGAAAAATATGTCTCAAACTGCTCTATTTAATTACTTTAAAACCCACAATAAAAAAGATTTAGAACTCTTAGTTTGTGAGGATTTTAAAGAGGCTCTTGAACTTGAGTCTGTCGCAAAGTTTTTTAAACGTGAGGTTCTCCTTTTTCCAGATTTTCGTCCAAGTTTTGGAGATGATTTACGCTCCTACAGAGAAGAGTTGCATGAACTTTTTTCAGCTCTTAGAACTTACTACAGAGCCAATAAAAAACCACTTATAATCTCTCCGCTTAAAACACTTCTGTTTCCTCTCCCAAAAGAAGAACTGTTACAATCGATTACTCTTGAGTTTGGAGGAACGATTAACCTTCAATCTTTTAAAGAACAGATGCTTTTTTGGGGATATAACTTTGTTGATATGGTTCAGGTTGCTGGTGAGATATCTTTTCGTGGTGATATTATAGATATATATACTCCATCTGCCTCAAACCCCATAAGAATTTCACTTTTTGATAATGAGATTGAGCAGATAAAATATTTTGAGCTTGAATCACAAAGAACTTTAAAAGAAGAGCTTGAGAGAGTTGAAATTACAAGTGCCTTTTACTCTTTGGATGAGGCTGCGTTTAATGCTTTAAACTCGAAGATAGAAGTGAGTGAGTTTGATGCTTTAGTAAAAGATACAGCTTCGTTAGGGTTTTGGTTTTTAGAGCAAAACGCAGTAGATTTTATGGCTGATAAAAAAGTGATATTATCTAAAAATTTAGATAATGTCTTAAAAGATGCCTATGGAATTAATAATCCAGTTGTCACTAGAGACAAGTTTGACGTAGAGGTTTTAGTAGAATCAGATGATTATAAAGAGTTAGTAGTTGCAGATGTAATGCAACTACTACGTGTGCATCAAGATAAAAAAGTGACAATCATCGCTGCAAATGTGGCTTTAATGAAGCAGGTCGGGCTGCATGATACTAAGAATATTACAGAAGTTACAGCTGGATATATTTTAAATATTATCTCAAAAGATGAGCTTATTATCTCTCTCAACAAACCTGATAAAAAACGCAGACGTAGAAAAAGTTCAATCATGTTGGATGATTTAAAAACGGGTGATTATGTTGTTCATGAAGATTATGGTGTTGGAATATTTGAAAAGATTGAACAGACTGAAATCCTTGGCGGGGTTAAAGATTTTATAGTTATCAAGTATGTTGGTGATGATAAGATTTTACTTCCTGTTGAGAACTTGGATTTTATTGACCGATATATTGCCAGCGGTGGTTCTACTCCTGTTTTAGACAGACTAGGTAAAGGCAGTTTTGGAAAACTAAAAGC
>JAGGWO010000204.1 GCA_021157485.1 Sulfurimonas sp.
AGATGTTTAAATTCATTTATAAGACCATTGATAGTTATATCTTCTTGAATATCTATAGAGAGGTTAATTGTATTTTTAAGAAGTTCATCTTTCATAAGAACTTGAACACTCTGAACACACTCACTTAGAAGAAAATCTTTGGAGTCTTGAGCAGGTCTAAAAAAGTTTCTAAACTCACTTAGAGTATTTACCATATGAGCAATCTGCATATGTGTCGTTTCTGTCATATCATCGATATACTCTTGATCAACTAAGCCATCTTTGAAATCATCTTTTAACATATCATTCATCATGCTGATAGAGTTAAGAGGTTGTTTCCATTGATGGGCGACAGCATCCATCATCTCACCCATAGCAGCCATTTTTGATTGTTGAACAAGCATAGTTCCTTTTCTTGTTCTATCTGCATTTACGTTTTTATGGCGTTTATCTACTTTTCCTAGAATGCTACTATTGATTTTTTTAAGAGTTTCATTTTTTCTTTTTTGAGAGTGATAGATTTTTACGAGTTGTTGAGTTGCTTCAACGAGAGAGACATATGAACTCTCGTGAAGCTTTGGAATATGAGAATAGTTGATATATCTGTTTATATCATCAAGAAGTTTCTGATTCTCATCATTTGCCATATTAACCCTCTATGCAAAAGCCCTGTTAAGAGCACAAAACATTGCTTTAATTGAAGCAGTTGCAATATTATTATCTACTCCAACACCATAACAAGAGATAGTCTTACTTGTTTGTAACTCTATGTAAGCGACAGCTTTTGCTGAACTCTTATCTCCACAAGAGTGCTCAGAGTATGATTTGATCGTAAATTCATGTTTACAATCTTTCATCAATGCATTTTTACAAGCATCAATCGGACCATTTCCTTCACCTACTGCGTGTATCTCTTTGCCATTAAGCTTGTATGTTAAATCACATTTAGAGATACCATCTTTGGATGAAAGGCTCACGTGAACAAAAGATATATGCTCTTTAATTTTAAAATAAGTATCTTTAAAAATATCCAAAATTTCATCTGAACTTAGCTCTCTACCTTTAACATCAGTTACCCCTTGAACTATCTTACCAATCTCTGGATGCATTGCTTTTGGAAGTTGATACCCATAGTTTTTCTCTAAGATAAACGCAACTCCACCTTTCCCAGATTGTGAATTAATACGAATGATACTTTCATAACTGCGTCCTACATCTTCTGGATCAATTGGTAAATATGGTACTTCCCAAAAGTCATCTTTCTGAGATTTTCTATAAGCTAAACCTTTATTTATTGCATCTTGGTGTGAACCAGAAAACGCAGTATAAACTAACTCTCCTACATAAGGATGACGAGCATGTGTAACCATCTCTGTACATCTCTCAACTACATCTAAAACTTCATTTATATCTGAGAAGTTTAGTTTGGGGTCAACTCCTTGCGTTAACATATTTAGAGCGAGAGTGATGATATCTACATTACCAGTTCTCTCTCCGTTGCTTAAAAGTGTTCCCTCAACTCTATCAGCACCAGCTAAAAGTGCTAACTCTGTAGCTGCAATAGAAGTTCCTCTATCATTATGAGTATGAGTTGAAATGATTACATTCTCACGATTGTCTAGGTGATTAGCCATCCACTCTATTTGGTCTGCATATATATTTGGCGTAGCCATCTCTACTGTTGAAGGAAGATTGATAATTACTTTTCTATCATCACTAATTCCCCAAGCAACTGTTACAGCATTACAAATATCAGCAGCAAATTCTAACTCTGTTCCGGTAAAACTCTCAGGTGAGTATTCTAAGAAAATCTTTCCATCGTGCTCTTTTTCATACTTTTTAATTAACTCTACACCTTCAAGTGCAAGAGCAATTATCTCCTCTTTACTTTTACCAAACACAATCTTACGCTGTGCGACAGAAGTAGAGTTGTATAGGTGAACAGTTGCTTTTTTAACACCTTTAAGTGCTTCAAAACTTTTTGCAATAAGATGTTCTCTTGCTTGGACCAAAACCTGAACTGTTACATCATCAGGAATTAGATTATCATCAACTAAACGACGTAAAAAGTCAAATTCTACTTTTGAAGCTGATGGAAAACCAACTTCTATTTCTTTGAAACCGAGTTTTAGTAAGAGTGTAAAAAGTTCAAGTTTTTTATCCATGCTCATAGGGTTGATTAGTGCTTGATTTCCATCACGTAAATCTACACTACACCACTTTGGAGCATGAGTAATTGTATTGTTTGGCCAAGAGCGAGTTGGCAAATCTATTTGAGGGTAAGGTTTGTACTTACCATTTGGGATATGATTCATCATTATGAATCCTTTAAAACTTGAAATTTTAATAACACACTCTTACATTTGTTATTAATGGCGCAATTATAGCAAATTTGAAGTTTTTTAGAAAGAAATTTGTAGGTTAGTTTTAGAAGTTAAGGATAATTTTTATTGTTTAAAATGATTTTCTCCCAAGGAAGGGAGAAAAAATTAACACTGATAAGTTGTTTTATACTCATAAGCAGTTGGACGACCTTCATCTGGCCATACACAACGCTCAAAACGGTAATGTTGGTAAGCATTAATAAACTCTTGTGTAAACACAGGTTTAAGGAAATCATGATCACCAATAAGACCTTCAAGTGCTTCACGAAGTGTGTGTGGCATTTGAGGAATATTTTTTTCACGAATTTCATCAAGAGAAAGTTCATAAAGATCTTCATCCATTGGACCAACAGGAACGTCAGCGTTTTTGATACCATCAAGACCAGCCATCATCATTACAGCAAATGCTAAGTAAGGACAAGCAGTAGAATCTGGGAAACGCATCTCTATACGAGTTGCACCTTCGCCAGCTCCATAAGGAATACGACAAGCAGCTGAACGGTTTTTAGCAGAGTAAGTTAAGATACTTGGAGCTTCAAAACCTGGTAATAAACGCTTGTACGAGTTAGTTGTCGGGTTAGTAAATGCTGAAACTGCAGCAGAGTGTTTAAAGATACCACCTGTATAGTTAAGAGCCATTTGTGAAAGGTTACCGTAGTTGCCTTCTTTATAGAAAAGGTTTTTACCATCTTTCCAAAGTGATTGGTGAACGTGCATACCATTACCATTATCACCAAACATAGGCTTAGGCATAAATGTAGC
>JAGGWO010000237.1 GCA_021157485.1 Sulfurimonas sp.
GCATTAGGGCATAGTATAGATAGCTATTTTGACGGGCTTGAAGCATTTAACTCTATAAAAGAGAACTCGTATGACTTGCTTATTTTAGATATTAATGTGCCAAATATGGATGGTCTTACATTTTTGGAAAATGTACATGAACTGAAAATTCAAACTCCTGCTATTTATATTAGTGCTTTAGTAGATATAGAAGATATCTCTCGTGCTTATAATCTTGGCTGTTTTGATTATCTAAAAAAACCTTTCCATCTAAAAGAGCTAGCACTGCGTTTAGATAGAATAGTTCTCTCAAACGAAGTTCCACGCGTTCATCTTCGTCTCTCAAAAAACTACAGTTATGACCAAGAGCACTCGACACTACTCTTTAACTCAGTTTCTCAAACATTAACTAAAAAGCAGTCTCAAATAATTGATCTACTTGCTAGAAACAGAGGTAGGGTAGTTGATTTTGATCAATTTCAAGCTTATGTGTGGGATGAGGTAATAGTAGATAATGCAACTATACGAGCAGAAGTAAATAGGCTTAAAAAAACTCTTCAAGAAGATGTGATTCAAAATGTTCGTGGTATGGGATATATGATAGAAAAACCATAAATTATATAATATTGTAATTAAATACTATATTTAGCTATAATTACAAATATATAAGTATTAAGGAGTTTTTGTGTCTGATAAAGTAAGCCTGTATCTGTTTGATAAACATATTGCAGATATATACCAAGTTAATGATAGAGTCTATCTTAGACAATTTGACTTTGGTGCTTTTTATGCCTCTCCTATATCGATTGCAAAAGATATAGTTGACATAGAAACAACTTCATTACTCTTTGCCGAGAGAGTAGCTGGATTTGTGAGTGACTCTCTTCCTGGTAACTTTGGTAATGAGATACTTGATGGCTTTTTTGAAAAAAATCGTAGTGGAGAGAAACCAACCATCATAGAGAAACTTCTTTTTATTGGTAATCGTGGACTTGGAGCCTTAGAGTTTAGACCAGCTGAAGAGTTTGATGAACCTGTCGAGAAAACACTTCTTTTAAAAGATCTTTATGAAGAGGCTAAAAAACTCAAAAGAGGGGAGAATTTCCAGTCAATTCACAGTGCATTTCTAGTCTCTGCACACTCCTTTGTAGGTGGAGCTAGAAGTAAAGCTGTGGTATCTATCAACCTTACATCAAATGAGATATATTTAGGAGATAGAACAAAGGTACCTCCTAAGGGTTTTATTCCTGTGATTGTAAAGTATGATGATACCCAAGATGGCGATGAGAATAAATCTACTTACTCTAAACTGGAGTATATATATTACTTACTAGCTAAAGAGTCTGGAATAGATATGATGGATTGTTATTTATTAAAATCAGGAAATAAACATCACTTTGCGACAAAAAGATTTGATATAGATAATGGCAAGAAATATCATGTTCACTCTTTAGCAGGGTTGCTTCATATAGATTATAATATCCCAAGAAGTGTAGGATATGAAGAGCTATTAAGAGTTACAGTAAAGCTAAACGCAACTGCTAGTTTAAAACAACTTTTTTTACAGATGCTATTTAACTATATGTTTGTAAATCAGGATGACCATGCCCGTAACTTCTCCTTTATGTGTGATGAGAGTTACAAGTGGAGGGCTACTCCTGCTTATGATATAACATTTGCAAAAGGTGTTAAGCAGACAAGAGAGCATCAACTATCTCTTTATGGTAAAGCACTGTCTCAAATTACACTAAAGGATGTAGTAAGTCTAGCTACAGAGTTTTCTGTAGAGTTAGAGTTTGTCAGTGAAGCTATCAATAAAATGAACTCTTTAAGAGACACAAAACTACTCTCACTCATGGCAGAGTACCAAATCTCACAAATGAAGCAAAATCAAGTTTTAGAAGCTGTAATGAAAAGAGATTTTCAAGGAGAACTAGATGGATGACAACTTACTCTCAAAATTAAAATCATTTGAACAGGATGCCAAGAGTGTTAAAAAGAAAAATGTAAATATAGATGCATCTTTTTTAACTCTTACAGATGAAGAGATACTTTTAGTATTAGCCCATAGAGCAAAAAAGCTTAGAATAGAGAATAACCTCAAGCAGAGTGAATTTAGTAAAAGTGCATCGCTCTCTTCTGCTACAACTTACTCTAATTTTGAACAGACAGGAAAGATATCACTACTGAATTTTATTAAAGTGCTAAGAGCATTTGGTAGGTTGTCAGAACTTGATACTCTTTTAAAAAGTAATATATCTTCTGTAATTGACAATGTTAAAAATATAAAAAAAGAGAAGAAAAGGGTACGGTGAGTTATAAGATATTACTGCTACTTATATTCACATCTTTAAAAACTACTGCGTTTTAACTTCTAAATTATCTTTTTGCTACGTTCATGCTACGTTCACATTTTACCATTGGAGAGTTAAATACATCCAAAAGGGAAGATAGATGAAAAAACGTATCGCATTAAGTGCAATTACGGTAGGACTTCTGAGTTCAGTAAGCCTTCAAGCTGCTGGTGATTTAAGTTCAATGTTTAGTGAAGGAAAGACGAGTGGTCAGATTCGTGCTTTTTATATTGATAGAGAGTATCAAGGTGGTTCAGGTAAAGATACTCATCGTAACTCGATGGCTCTTGGTGGTCATTTGAAATTTGAAACGGCTGATTATAAAGGCTTAAGTGTAGCAGCTGCACTATATACTACAAATGATATAGCTGGAGCAATAGGTTATGGTAATGGTGTGGAGCAAGACCCTTCTCTATTAGGTACAGGAAAAGAGTCATACTCAATACTTGGTGAAGCATATGTAAACTACGATATGAGTTCATTAGGTACAAAAACAACTGCTAAACTTGGTTATCAACGTTATGACACACCTATGATGGGTAGTGATGATGCTAGAATGCTTCCAAATACATTTGAGGCTTATAAGTTTACAAACAAAGATATCGATGGAATTAATTTCCAGTTAGCTCAAGTTAACTCTATAGCATATGGAACATTTAGTAATATCTATGGTGGTGGAATTTTAGGTGCTACATCTGGTTATCCTGCAGGTGGTAATGCTGGTACAGGAAAATATCATAATCTTGGTCAAGCGACAGTTGGTGAGAATACAAATGGTGTTACGAACTTTTTAGTAAGCTTTAAAAACAAAAATTTTAATGCAAAATTATCAAATGATTACGCTTGGGATTTATATAATACTATCTATGCTGAAGCTGGAGCTAAATGGAACTGTTTACTTACAGACGCAGTTAAACCTTTTTTCTCAGTTCAGGCTATTAAACAAAATAGTGTTGGTGATGAGCTTATGAAAAATGTAGCTATAGATAATCAAACTACATCAAATCCTGTCACTAAGGTTAACGGTAGTGGAGAAATAGATTCTTTGTACTATGCTGCTAAACTTGGTGCAAAGTATGCTGGACTTACTGCATATGTAGCTTATTCTGAGACTAGTGCAAATAATGCTTCGGATGTTTTAAGTGGTAATGCATATAAAAATGCTATAGTTTCTCAATTTGGTGGAATGCCGGCTTACACTCAAGGTATGGTAACACGTCACCAGTTTCTAGCAGGAACTAAAACTACAAAAGTAGCGGCATCTTATAACTTTAAAGATATGGGTGCTAACGTTTCGGCGACTGCATACTATGCCTCTTTTGATATGGATGAAAATAGTGGTTATGGTGTGGCTAGAACTGCAACTGAACCAGGATTTGATATTAAATATTATCCTCAAGCAGTGAAAAATCTTCAGTTGCGTTTACGTGGAAATTTCCCAAGAAACTTTGCTGAAACAACTGCCTCAAATGATACAGGCTGGAACGAATATAGATTTATAGCAAACTATAACTTTTAAAAGGACAAGATATGAATAAAGAACTTGTAGAAAAAATTAAGGCAAATCCTGATTATCAAAAACTAGTAAAAACTAGAACTGGATTTGCGATTAAATTAAGTATTGCAATGTTAGTGGTCTATTTTGCATTTATTTTGACAATTGCTTTTGACCCATCAGCATTAGGTGTACCTCTTTCAGCTGATACAGTTACTACTATAGGTATTCCAATAGGAATGGTTATTATTGTTTTTGCTTTTGTTTTAACAGGTATTTATACAAAAAGAGCAAATGGCGAGTTTGATGAATTGACAAACAAAATTAAAAAAGCAGTGAAGGAAAACCAATGAGTATAATGAATAGAGTATTTCTGTTTTTAGTTCTTGGAACTATTGCAGTTTTCGCATCTGGAACGATTGAAGGTGAAATCGAGAAACAGGCACTTAATGTATCTGCTATTGTAATGTTTGTTATCTTCGTAGGAGCAACACTTGGTATCACTTACTGGGCTGCAAAAAAAACAAAATCTGCAAAAGATTTCTACACAGCTGGTGGTGGAATTACAGGATTACAAAATGGTATGGCTATCGCTGGTGATTATATGTCAGCTGCTTCATTTTTAGGAATTTCCGGTCTTGTATATTTAAAAGGTTATGATGGTCTTATCTATTCTATCGGTTTCTTAGTTGGTTGGCCAATTATCCTTTTTCTAATTGCAGAACCTCTTCGTAACTTAGGAAAGTATACTTTTGCTGATGTTGCAGCGTATAGATTAAAGCAGACTCCTATCCGTACTTTAGCGGCTGCTGGATCTATAGCAACTGTTATTTTGTATCTAATTGCTCAAATGGTTGGAGCTGGTAAACTTATCCAACTTCTATTTGGACTTGATTATGAGGTTGCAGTTATTCTTGTTGGTGTATTAATGATTTTATATGTAACATTTGGTGGTATGCTTGCTACTACATGGGTACAAATTGTCAAGGCATTTTTACTACTTTCAGGTGCTACTTTTATGGCTATTGCTGTAATGGCTCACTATGATTTTAGTTTTGGTTCACTTTTTCAAGCTGCTGTTGATGTTAGAAATACAGAAACACTTGATGTTATGAGCCCAGGTGGACTTGTCTCTGATCCTATTTCTGCTATTTCTCTTGCAGTTGCTCTTATGTTTGGTACAGCTGGTCTTCCTCATATTTTAATGAGATTTTTTACAGTTAGTGATGCAAAAGAGGCTCGTAAATCAGTCTTCTATGCAACAGGTTTTATTGGTTATTTTTATATCTTAACTTTCATCATCGGTTTTGGTGCAATTGTTATGGTTTTCAAAAATCCTGAATATCTAGATATTGCTAAACAAGCTATTAGCGGAGGCTATCCAATTCTTGGTGGTAAAAATATGGCTGCTATTCACTTAAGTCATGCAGTTGGTGGAGACTTCTTCCTTGGATTTATTTCAGCTGTTGCGTTTGCTACTATTTTAGCAGTTGTTTCTGGTCTGACATTAGCGGGTGCTTCTGCAATATCTCATGACCTTTATGCTTCAGTTTTTAAAGGTGGTAAAGCTGATGGTCAAGCTGAAATGAAAGTTTCTAAAATGGCTACTGTTGGTCTTGGAATTGTTGCAATTATTATGGGTATCGCGTTTGAGCAACAAAATATCGCTTTTGTAGTTGGTCTTGCATTCGCTATTGCCGCGTCAGCTAACTTCCCAATACTGTTCCTTTCAATGTATTGGAGTAAACTTACAACAAGAGGTGCGGTTATTGGTGGATCTTTAGGTCTTGCTACTGCTGTTGCTCTTGTTATCCTTGGTCCAATCGTATGGGTAGATATTTTAGGAAATGCAGAAGCAATTTTCCCTTATAAATATCCAGCACTTTTCTCTGTAACAGTATCATTTATAGGTATTTGGTTATTCTCAGTAACTGATAAAAGCCATGACGGAGAGGCTGAAAGAGCTGCGTTTGAAGCACAATATATTCGTTCTCAAACAGGTATTGGTGCTGAAGGTGCATCTGAACATTAATAGTCCCGTAAAAGGAAGTAATTCCTTTTACTCCGCTGGCGCCGCTGTGGCGACTAAAGACAGCTTTTTAAAAGCTGTTAAAAAATACGGAGTATTCTTTCTATGAGTATTTTAGACCAACGCAAACTAATTGAGTCTATTCACCCATTTGAGTTATTGAGTTCTCATGAACTTGACAACTTAATGGGAAAGATTGATATTGCATATTATCCAAAAGATACTCTGTTAATCTCTAAAAGTCTTCCCTCAATCGCTTTTTATATCATCATCAAAGGCTCTGTAAATGAGTTGATTGATGATGAACTTTACAATGTATATTCTGAGGGTGACAGTTTTGATGCTGATGCACTTATATACTCTAAAACTGAATCAAAATTTGTTGTTGATGAGGATTTAATCTGTTATGAGATAAAAAAAGATGATTTTCTCTCTCTACTTCAAAACAAAAAACTTCAATCTTATTTCTTAGATGATTTTATCTCACGTCATCAACAGCTTAAACAACATGATATTCAAAGTGATTTATCTCCGTTTTTAATCGCTAAAGTGTCTGATATATTTCTGCATGATGCCTGTATAGTTGAGTCAAAGGTAAGTATTTATGATGCTTTGTTAAAGCAGCAAGAGTTAAAAGCAAAAGTTATTATAGTTAAAGACGATGAAGATTATCTAGTTGTTACAGATACAGACTTAAGAGAGAGAGTTTTACTCGCTGGAGTTGATGTTAATGAAAAGATTATAAAAATAGCAAAAAGAAAAGTAATTGGTATTGATATAGAGGACTTTTTATTTAACGCACTACTCATTATGACACATAGCTCAATTAAAAGAGTTGTTGTTAAAAAAGATGGCAAAATTGTTGGAGTTTTAGAGCAGTTAGACCTGTTGAGCTTCTTTGCAAATCATTCCCATTTAGTTGCGGTTCAGATTGATAAGGCTCAAAGTGTTGAAGATTTAAAGGGTCTTCAAAGTGATTTGAAAAACCTTATCGTTACTCTTCGAGCTAAAGGTGTAAAAGTGCGCTATATCACTAAGCTTGTATCAACACTCAACATAAAAATATATCAAAAAGTTTTTGAGATGTCAGTTGAGCCATCTTTGCAAAAGAGATGTGCTCTTATCGTTATGGGAAGTGAAGGTAGGGAAGAGCAGACTATTAAAACTGATCAAGATAATGCACTGATTATTGAAGATGGTTTTGATAAATCACTTTTTGTTGAACCTATGATGAAGTTAAATGGCTACTTGCTAGAGCTAGGATTCCCTAAGTGCAGTGGCAATATTATGGTTAGCAATGAGTATTGGCGTAGAGATGTCAAAGGTTTTAAATCTTTGATAGATGAGTGGAGTGTCAGTATGAGTGGGGAATCAACTCAAAACTTGAGTATATTTTTAGATGCTAAATGTGTAGCTGGTAGAGTAGAGTTACTAGATGAGCTAAAAAAATATCTACACACAAACTTTAAATCAAGAGATGATGTGTTGGCTCATGTTGCAAAAGCAGTTTTGAACTTTGAAACGCCACTCTCTCTATTTTCAGGCTTTGTTACAGATAAAAAACATGAGAATGGAATAGATATCAAAAAAGGCGGTGTTTTTGCAATAGTTCATGGCATAAGAGTTCTTTCATTAGAGTATGGAGTAAACGCAACTAACACGATTGAAAGAATTAAAGAGCTAAATAATATGGGTGTCTTGGATAAAACCTTTGCAACTGAGCTTATAGAGAGTTTTGATACTCTAAACGCAATCAGACTTCAAGCTATGCTTAATGCAAAAAATATAGATGAGAGCAATTATATTGACCCTAAAAAGCTGCAAAAAGTTCAAAGAGATCTGTTAAAAGATAGTTTTAAAATCATAAATAAGTTTAAAAAGTTTATGAGTTTTCATTTTCATTTAGAGATGGTTAGCTAGTGTTCTCTTTTTTTGCAAATTTTAAATCTAAGAGAAACTTTTCAAACTTAAAAGATGATGATTTTGCATTTTTATTTGATGAGAATGAAGATGATGAGTATATAGTATTTGATACTGAAACTACAGGACTTAACCCTAAAAAAGATGAGATACTCTCTATTGGAGCTGTGAAAATTAATAATAATAAAATCTTAACTTCACAAACATTTGAAGTTTATCTGAAAAATACAAAAGAGATTAGCTCAAAAAGTATAGAGATACATCAAATTCGCCCATGTGATTTACAAAATGCAACAGATGTTGAAGAGGGTATAAAAGATTTTTTAAAATTCATAGGTTCAAGACCCTTAATAGGTTACTATTTAGAATTCGATGTTGCAATGATAAATAAGTATATAAAACCAATGTTGGGAATAACTTTGCCAAATAGAATGATTGAGGTTTCTGAAATTTACTTTGATAAAACTATTGCATTAATTCCACAAGGAAATATTGATTTACGATTCGATACAATCTTGCAAAAGTGTGGAGTACCCGACATGGGAGCCCACAACGCAGTCAATGATGCAATCATGACAGCAATGATATTTTTAAAATTAACAATAAAAAAATAAAGGATATACAAATGTCAGAAAAACAAATTTTTCAGCCAAACGCTGAGTTTGCAAAGAACGCTAGAATTAAAAATATGGATGAGTATAATGCTCTTCAAGACAAAGCTATGAACGATTATGAAGGTTTCTGGGGAGACTTTGCAAAAGAGAAGATAGACTGGATTGAGCCGTTTACAAATGTACTAGATGAATCAAACGCACCATTTGTAAAATGGTTTGATGGTGGTAAACTTAATGTTGCTGCACAGTGTATTGATCGTCATTTAGATACACGTAAAAACAAAGCAGCTATTATCTTTGAAGGTGATAGAGGTGACGTTCAAACTATTACATATCTTGATCTTTACAAAAATGTTAACAGATTCGCAAATCTTTTAAAAGAAGATTTTGGAGTTAAAAAAGGTGACCGTGTTGTTATCTATATGCCAATGATTCCTGAAGCTGCTTACGCGATGCTTGCTTGTGCTAGAATTGGTGCAATTCACTCTATCGTATTTGGTGGATTCTCTTCTGAAGCGCTTAAAGATAGAATTGAAGATGCTGAGGCTAAAGTAGTTATCACAGCTGATGGTGCTTTTAGAAAAGAGAAACCTTATATGCTTAAGCCAGTTGTTGATGCTGCGTTAGAAGGTAAAACTCCAGTTGAGAAAGTTCTTGTTGTCGAACGTAATAATGAAGATGTGATTTGGAAAGAGGGTCGTGATTACTCTTATAACGAGTTAATCAAAGGTAAATCTACTCATTGTGAAGCTGAAGTTATGGATTCTGAAGATCCACTTTTCTTACTTTACACATCAGGTTCTACAGGTAAGCCAAAAGGTGTTCAGCATAACTCCGCTGGTTATATTCTTTGGGCGCAAATGACAATGGAATGGGTATTTGACGTTAAAGAGAATGATACTTACTGGTGTACTGCTGATGTTGGTTGGATTACAGGTCATACTTACATAGTTTACGGTCCACTTGCGATGGGTGCTACAACTGTAATGTTTGAGGGTGTTATCACTTACCCAGATGCTGGTCGTCCTTGGGC
>JAGGWO010000116.1 GCA_021157485.1 Sulfurimonas sp.
TCACAAAGTATTTCAATTTCAGATAAACTTAACAACTTAGCATCTTCTAAACGTTTCTCTAGATTAATCTCTTCACTGTAGTTGTTTTTCAAAAAAAACATGAATAACTTTAAATGCTGTAAAGTTTGCTCTATTGTCTTTACTGCTAAACCTCTTGATCTAAGTTGAGTGATAGAGTAAAGTGTAATCCAATAATCAGGAATATTAGTGTTAGACTCTAATAGCATAGGCAGTCTCTCACCATCTGACATTACAATAGTTTTAATCTTATAAGACGTCATATTTGTTTCCATTTATTTTGGTAAACATTATAACATAAAGTGTGGAAGTTAGAAAAGAAAGTGTAAATAAGCTATACTTACCAGTATAAGGTAGATATAAGACTTATTTATTGAAGTTGTTTACAAATATAATTTGGTGTGCTTCAAAATGGAATTTCATCTTCATCTATATCAATCACAGGAACTGAGTTGCTACTTGGCATCTCACGACTCTGTGCAGCTGCTGGCTTGTTATAGCTAGGCTGTTGATAACTCTGCTCTGGACGTTGCTGAGGTTTTTGATAACTAGGTTGCTCACCTTGCTGGGGAGCTGAGTAGTTGTCTTGGCTTGAAGCTGGAGCATTCGAAGGTGCATTGTATCCACCTTGATTATCTCCTTTAGAGTCTAGCATTTGCATAGTCTCTACCGTTACAGAGTGTTTAGATCTTTTTCCACCATTCTGGTCTACCCATTGTTCAAAGTTTAATCTACCTTCAACTAGGATTTTACTCCCTTTACGAAGGTATTGGTTAGCAACTTCAGCACTTCTACCGAAGAATGTAATATCTACAAAACATACTTCCTCTTTTTTCTCACCATTACTAGTGAATTTACGGCTAGTAGCGATTGCAGTTTTTGCAATTCCCATACCACCTTGAGAGTATCTAAGTTCGATGTCACGTGTTAAGTTTCCAACTAAAATTATTTTATTGAACATAAGTTTTCCTTCAATTTTTAGCTTACGCTAATTACTCTGCTGCTGCTTCAGTAGCTGGAGCTTCTGTTGCTGCCGGAGCTTCTGCTTCTGCTGGTGCTTCTTCTGCTTTAGGAGCTTCTTCAACTGCTGGAGTTTCCTCTTTAGCTGGAGCTGCTGCTACTTCTGCTGCTTTTTTAGCTTTTTCAACAAGACCGTTAAATGCAGCTATTTCACGATTAGTATCGTATTTAATAGTTACAAAACGAAGTAAATCTTCGTTAATACGGAAACGTCTTTCAATCTCAGCGATTGCAGCTGGAGCGATTGTGTAATAGATTACATGGTAATAACCACGTTCGTTTTTCTCAATAGGGTAAGCTAATTTTCTCATTCCCATTGCGTTTGTTGCAGCGATTTCACCACCGTTTGAAGTAATAACTTCCTCGATAGCTTTAACACTTGCTTGAATTTCTTCTGCTGTAAATGTAGGTTTTACGATTACTAAGTTTTCGTAGTTTCTCATATAGTATGATCTCCTCTTGGTATTTGCCTTACGGCGTTTGTTTCCCCTTTGGATCTAAATATAGTGTCTTTAGTTGACATTACAAAGAGAAAGGAACTCGGGATTATACAGAAGTTTTGCTTAATATTAGCAAACCCAGACTTTACACTAAATAGAGATGACAAAATGCAATGAAATTCTCTATTTTAATTATTTTAAGATATAGTTACAAAAATCAGGAGATATATTATAATTTATGGCAAAAAGAAAACGAAGTAAATCAGCAAATAGTTCAAAAACATTAACATATATAGCATGGGGATTAGCGATAGTTGCTATGGTTCTTAGCTCATTAGTAGCTGGTTACTACTTAGGGTTTGAAGATGGACAAAAAGATACTTATAAGCAGACAAAAGTAGAGAAAGAAAAAAGATTAGCTTTACTTGAGAAACTTGAAAAATCCACTCATGAGAAGAAAAAAACAACTGTAAATAAAAGACTACATGAAGTACTTAAAAAAGAGACAAAATATTATCTTTCTGCTTCGCATGAGTTTGATGATACACACGTATCTAAACCACCTAAGATGGCAGAGCGTAAAGTGAAACTTTCTTCGGTAAAACCAAAGTTGGCTATTATCATCGATGATGTTGGAACTAGGTCTCAGGTTAATGCTATTAAAGGCTTAAATATCCCATTGACTATGTCCTTTTTACCTCCTAGCAAAGCTAGACCAAACTCTGCAAAATTAGCAGCAAAAGAGAAGCAATATATGGTGCATCTCCCTTTAGAAGCTCAAAATTTTAGTGCAGAAGAGCCAGATACTCTAAGGATTAGTAATTCTCAACAAGAGATCTCTGCAAGAATAAGATATATAAAAAATATTTTTCCAAAAGTTCACCAAATCAACAATCATACTGGTAGTAAATTTACTTCAAATGAAGTTGCAATGAATAGATTGATCTTCGCTCTTAGAGCTAATAATATAGACTTTATAGATAGTAGAACAACTGCAGAGACAAAAGCTCCTAAAGTGTTAAAGAATTTTGGTCTGAAGTATGTAGCACGTGATGTTTTTCTAGATCATCATATGGATAAAAAGTATATAAAAGAGCAGATAAAAAAAGCTATAAAAGTAGCAAAACAACATGGAACTGCAATAGCGATAGGACATCCTCATGCGAATACTATTTTAGCGTTAAGCGAGTCTAAAAAATTACTAAAAGAAGTGGATTTAGTCTACATCAATAGACTAAATTAAAATATGTTGAATAGAGTAGAACATAAACTAAATGAACTAGACTCTATGAAAAATTATCCACCTGAACTCTATTATGATGGAAATTTAGAACTCTTAAATAGAGTGAAAGTATCTATAGTCGGCTCGCGTAAAACTTCAAAATACTCAAGAGAACAAACACATAAACTTTCATCAAAACTAGCAAAAGCTGGGATATGTGTAGTCAGTGGTGGAGCAATGGGAGTTGATGCCGTATCTCACCTTGGAGCTGGTGCCTCAAATACAATTGCAGTTCTTCCTTGTGGTATAAATATTAAATATCCTGCCGTAAATAAAAACCTTTTAACGGATATACAAAATCAAGGACTTCTTCTTAGTCAATTTAAAGAAAATGATAAAGCTAGGCCATGGAGTTTTGTAGTTAGAAATGAACTTGTAGTCGCTCTTGGAGAAGTTTTAGTTGTAGCAGAAGCAGAGTTAGATAGTGGTAGCATGCGAAGTATAGAGTTCGCACTAAAAATGGGAAAAGAGATTTTTGTTTTTCCTCATAGACTAGGTGAAAGCGGCGCTACAAATGAGCTACTAAAAGAGGGAAAGGCAAAAGCTATTTATGACATAAATGAATTTGTCTCAAGATTTGGAACTATTGATGTAGAAGAAGTGAAGAAAGATTCTTTTTTAGATTACTGCAATACAAGCCCTACTTACGAAGAAGCTCTTAAAAAATATCCAGAGAAAGTTTTTGAGGCTGAGTTAAACGGTGATATAGAAATAAGAAACGCAAAGGTATTTATATTATAAGCATAGCATCGCCGTATGAATAAAAGCGATATTTTTCTTTGATAGCTTCTGTATAGAGTTCCTGCGTTTTTTCTAGCCCTACAAAAGATGCGACTAACATTAA
>JAGGWO010000083.1 GCA_021157485.1 Sulfurimonas sp.
CTGCCTGACCATGTTATTGCCTGCATCGGTGGTGGTTCAAACGCAATCGGAATGTTTCAGCACTTTTTAGAAGATGATGGAGTTGAGTGTATCGGTATTGAAGCTGGTGGACTAGGAATAGATACAAATAAACATGGATGTTCACTTAAAAAAGGTCGTCCTGGTGTTTTACATGGTCAGATGAGTTATACACTTCAAGATGAAGATGGTCAGATACTTGAGGCTCACTCAATCAGTGCCGGTCTTGATTATCCAGGAATCGGGCCTGAACACTCTTTTCATAATGATAATATGAATGTAACTTACGATAATGCAACCGACCAAGAAGCACTTGATGCCTTTGTTTGGCTCTCACGTCAAGAGGGAATCATCCCTGCGTTTGAGAGTTCTCACGCAGTTGCACATCTTAAAAAAATGAAAAACATAAAAGATAAACTAATCATCGTAAACCTTTCAGGTCGTGGTGATAAAGATATGATTCAGGCAAAAGATATTTTACATTTTGATTAAACAAAGAACTTAATGAAAATATCATTTCAACCAAAAATTTTTACTCTATTAAAAAATGGTATCTCAAAAGAACAAATCATTTCAGATATTATTGCAGGAATAATTGTAGGAATTGTTGCTCTACCACTTGCTATTGCTTTTGCTGTTGCTTCAGGTGTTTCACCTGAAAAAGGTATTATCACTGCTATTGTCGCAGGATTTATCATATCAGTTCTGGGTGGTAGTAGAGTTCAAATTGGTGGTCCTACTGGTGCTTTTATTATCATATTGTATGGAATTATTGAACAGTATGGGATAGATGGTCTTTTAATATCAACAATAATGGCAGGAGTTATTTTAGTCATCTTTGGATTACTTCAACTAGGTAATTTACTGAAATATTTTCCACACCCTTTAATCGTAGGTTTTACAAGTGGTATTGCTTTAGTAATTTTTTCTACACAAATAAAAGATGCTTTAGGCCTAAATATAGAAAAACTTCCATCAGAATTTTTTGATAAATGGTTAGTTTATTTTGAACATATTACTGAGATAAATTTGTATGCCTTAGGTATTACTGTCGTTACAATTTTAATATCTATCTATTCTAAATACATAACAACAAAAGTTCCGGGTTCTTTTATTGCCATTATTTTGCTCACTATGCTTGTTCAATTTTTAAATATACCAGTTACAACAATTGAGAGTTTTTTTGGAACGATACCTAATGATATTACTTTCTCATTGCCTGATTTCCAATGGATTGATCTTAGTAATTATTTAATTCCTGCTTTTGTTATCGCTCTTTTAGGTGGTGTCGAGTCACTTCTTTCAGCGGTTGTAGCCGATGGAATGATTGGTGGTAAACATCGTTCAAATACAGAACTAATTGCACAGGGAGTAGCAAATATCGCTACACCATTTTTTGGAGGTATTCCAGCAACAGGTGCAATAGCAAGAACAGCCACCAATGTAAAAAACGGAGGAAGAACACCGATAGCCGGTATAACACACTCTATAGTTTTATTATTAATTATGCTTTTTTTTATAGATTTTGCAAAACTCATCCCTATGTCTTGTCTTGCAGGAATATTAATAGTTGTTGCTTATAATATGAGTGAAGCAAAATCTTTTATGTCAATTTTAAGAGGCTCACCATTTGATTATATTGTCTTAATCTCCACATTTATACTAACTGTACTGGTTGATTTAACAGTTGCAATTCAAGTTGGTATTGTTTTATCATCTCTTCTTTTCATGAAGAGAATGGCAGATGTTGATGGCCACCAACTCATTAAAAATGACGATATAGATGATATAGAAAATTATGAAAATCTCCCAAATGGAATATCTGTTTATGAGATAGGAGGACCTCTATTTTTTGCTTCAGCAAAACAATATGCAGAACTTATTAAAGAGAGTGGTATCTCATCAAAGATATTGATTATTCGTATGAGGCATGTAAGTTTTATTGATTCTACTGCATTACATAATCTTCATGAAACTATAAAAACACTAAAAGAGAATGGTACGCTTATATTAACTTCTGGTACAAATAACACTGTTTTTAAAGATTTATACAAACACAATATAGTTTCATTAATAGAAGAAAAGAATATGCATAGAACATTTTCCAGAGCGGTCTTGCAGGCTATAGAGCTAAATAACAACAATATACAATTAGAAACTACAAAGATATAGATTAAGATATCTGCAGGCTAACTAAATAATTCTCACAACTCTTCTTAAAACAATTTAAGCTATCATCTCATAATAAAATAATAATGGATATAAATATGGAAATTGATTTAGTAAATGATATAAAAAGTGATGTTAAAGTTGAGTTTATAAATGAAAAACAATTAAAATCAAACAAAAATAAAAAGATACTACAGTTAGCTGGTTTCGAAGCCAAGCAAGACACCATCTGCTTTTTACACGAAAAAGCCATTTTAGTTTGTGGTATTGAAGATAGTTCTAGCGACAATATTAGAAGTTCAGTAAGTGTTGCCATAAAAACACTTAAATCTGCCAACTACAAATCTGCTGCGTTTGATGTTAGTTCTTCAAATATTCAAGCTATTGTTGAAGGTCTTGTTTTAGGTGGTTATGAATTTAATGAGTATAAATCTAAACCTACAAAAACAAAACTAAAAAATATCTATTTAGTTTCTAAAGATATTAAAAAACTTCAAGGTGCTTTTGAAGAAGCAATAATCATCGCTGATGCTACATGCTATACGCGTGATATTGTAAACGCAACTCCTGAAGATTTAAATCCTCCATCATTCGCTGATTTAGCTAAAAAATTGGCTAAAGAGAATAGCCTTAAATGTGAGATTCTTGGAGAAAAGGAACTTCGTAAAGAGAAAATGGAGTCAATGCTTGCAGTTGGCCGTGCTTCACGCCATGATAGTAAACTAATTCATTTAACATATAAAC
>JAGGWO010000172.1 GCA_021157485.1 Sulfurimonas sp.
ATTTATATGTATTCAAAAGAAGAACTATTTTTAGCTATCTCAACAGTAATTGATCCAGAAGTTGGTTTTAATCTTGTAGAGATGGGACTTATTTATGATGCTGAGTGTGATAAAGAGGGTAATGTAAAAGTTACTATGACTCTCTCGACAAAAGCTTGTCCTCTACATCAGATGATTACTCAGTGGGTAAAAGAGTCTGTTGAAAAAATGGCTGATATTAAAGAGGTTGAAGTTGAAGTTGTTTGGGAGCCGGTATGGAATATTACTATGGCTGATGACAATGTTAAAAAAGCATTAGGCGGGATGTAAAAAAGTTTAAAGTATTAAAGAGTTATTTATACTCTTTAATATCTTTGATTAGATTATCAAGTGAAGTTTTATACTGATCAACAAGAGTCAGGTAACTTTTTTCTTCTGTATCATTAAGAGAAGCTTTGATAATATGAGAGATGTCATTTAGATTATTTGCACCGATATTTGCAGTAAGACCAACAATGTCAAGCAGTAATCTATCTGCAGCTGCAAGATCTCCGCTTCTAAGTAAATCACCTAACTCTTGAGTAGAATTTTCATAAGTAGCTATAAACTCATTTAAAATTTCATGGTAGAACTCTTCATCTCCACCACATACATCTAAACCTTGGTCTCCATTTAGCTCGTGTGTTACATATACATTTACAAATTTGTCATCATCTTCTTGAGCGTTAGAGTTAGTTCCAGTATATGCATAAAGGATGTCATAAAGAGCTTCCATTCTTAGTGGTTTTTCAAGATGTTCGCTCATTCCAGCTTCTGTCATCTTTTTAATATCATCAGAAGCTGTATCACCACTAAGTGCAACGACTAAGATATGGTCATACTCAGAGTTGGCTCTAATCTGTCTTGTTGCTTCAAAACCATCAACTCTTGGCATATGAGCATCCATAAGAACAAGTAGGTAGTTACTATCTTTCTCTAGTATATCTAAAGCCTCTTGACCATCATCAGCGATAGTAATCTCTATTCCAGAGTCAGCTAAAAGACCTTTGATGACTTTTTGGTTGATTAAGTTATCTTCTGCAACGAGAATCTTTTCTCCTGTAAACTCTTTAAAATTGTCTTTTGTGATTTTATCGTGTGGAGGAACAGTTCTTTTTTTGATTTGGTGTTTGGGTTGTATTGGTGGAACAGTGTCAGATTTTCTCTGCTGTGGAACATCACCAAATGATCCCTCTTCTTTACCGTTAAATTCATCTTCTGGCTCTTCTTCAGTTTCAACTACTGCTTCAGGTTCTTCTTGGGCTATACTTTCTTCAGTGTCATCATATTCATCTACTATTTCTTCTTGGGGTTCATCAATCTCTATTTGAGAAAGTTCCTCAGAACTCTCATCCATATCAATAGACTTATCAGTTTTAGAACTTCTCTTCTTAACCATGATGTAGATTAACACAACAACTAAAAGAGCTACAAGTGCTAAAATCTCTGTTTGATACTGTTCCAACATATAATTTCCTAATTTTTTTCTTTATCATACCTCATTACGAATTAAATTACACAAAATTGATGTATAATTCATTAAAATTACTACTACGAGGTCACTTTGCAAAACATCCCACACATTCCAGTCCTTTACAGAGAAGTTATTGATACTTTTAAAGATATAGAGAGTGGGATTGTTATTGACTGTACTATGGGGTATGGTGGTCACTCATCAATGATTTTGGAATCAAATCCAAACATTAAACTAATTGCAATTGATCAAGACCAAACGGCTATAGATTTTTCCACTGAAAGATTGGCTGCGTTTGGAGATAGAGTTAGCATAAAAAAAGGGCGCTTTTCATCTGTAATCCAAGATATTTTACGT
The DNA here is from genome assembly GCA_021157485.1 of Sulfurimonas sp. Taxonomy (GTDB): domain Bacteria; phylum Campylobacterota; class Campylobacteria; order Campylobacterales; family Sulfurimonadaceae; genus Sulfurimonas. The sequence goes on from JAGGWO010000172.1 coordinate 1,850, forward strand.
GAGGTAGATGCTAGCGAGATAAAGGGTGTTTTAGCAGACATCGGTGTTTCATCTTTGCAACTTGACCAAAAAGATAGAGGCTTTTCATATGAGAGTGATAATCTTGATATGCGTATGGACAGGGATGCTTCCTTAACTGCCCAAACGGTAGTGAATGAATACTCAAAAAAAGAGTTAGAGACTATTATTTTAGAGTATGGAGAACTTAGAAACTATAAAAAAATAGCCTCTGAAATAGTAGCAAAGCGTCCATTTTCATCTGCAAAAGAGTTAAGTGATGCACTTAAATCAGATATGCCAAGAGGTAAAAAAATACATCCAGCCACACTTCTAATGCAGGCTATTCGTATAGAGGTTAATGACGAACTAGGAGAGTTAAAATCACTACTTTCAAGTTTAAAAAACGCAAGGCTTCCAGATGCAAAGATAGCGATAATCTCTTTTCACTCTCTTGAAGACCGTATAGTAAAACAAGCCTTTGCATCATGGTCAAAGTCTTGTATCTGCCCTCAAGAGGCTATGCGATGCACATGTGGAAATGACCATCAGCTTGGTAAGATTTTAACAAAGAAGCCACTCATGGCAAAAGATGATGAACTTAAAGAGAACGTGAGAAGCAGAAGTGCAAAAATGAGAGTCTTTCAGATGGATTTAGCATGAGTGAAAAAACTGAACTCCTAGAAGAAGTAGGCTCAGTACTTTCACCTAAAAAAACTTTAGATTTTACATATTTTATGTACATTATTTTAACTATTAGCTTTGTTGCAATGTTTCTTTTTCCTAAAATCTACATTCAGCAACAGATTTACTTTAAAAGTAGAGATATCTCAAAACTAAAAGTAGAGTATGATACGCTTAAAGAAGAGAACAAAATCATAAGTGCTTCAGTTGAGTCGATAAAGTTTAAAAATCAGATACTAGATACACTTTTTTAGAACACAGCTAAGGGCACAGATAATGATCCGTAAATTTATAGAATTTTCCATAAATAAACCACTATTAAATCATATGTTATTGACGTTTATTTTAATGATGTCTATCTTTGCATATATAAATATACCTAAAGAGATATTTCCACCTATAAATATGGATAAAATCACTGTCAAAGGTGGATATGTAGGAACTTCTGCAGATATTTTAGACAAGATGGTTGTTCAGAGTATAGAAGATGACCTACAAAATATAGATGAACTTGAAGAGATTATAACTAGTATTAAAAATGGCTCTTTTAGTATAAGTGCTGATATAAAAACAGGCTCAGAAAATATCAGCGTTTTAAATGACGTAAAAGATGTTGTATCTTCTGTGAAAAAAGATTTACCTGCTGATATGAGTGAACCGATTGCTAAGATTAAAACGCATGCTTTCCCTTTGGTTTTAATAGCACTTTCAGGTGATGTAAGTAAAGAAGTACTGCTAAAACGTGCAGAAGAACTTAAAAGTGAACTAACTCGTTTTGAAGACTTGAGTGATATTACGATTCGTGGTGATGCAGAGGAAGAGCTAGATATAAAGCTTAACAATGAGAAGATTAAAGCGTATGGTCTTCAACCAGCCTTAGTTGTCTCAGCCATTAGAAACATAAGTTCAATCTTTCCTGTTGGAACTATCAAACAAAAAGCACATCATCTCTATATATCAACATATAACGGTGAGAAAAATAAGCAGGATATTGAGAATACTATTATCGGTGTTGGCGGAGTTAAACTTCGCATAGGTGATATTGCAGATGTTTCATTTAAACTGAGTGATGAGATAGAACTCTCTCACTATAACGGTGTTAGAAATGTATCTGTAAATGTAACCAAGAGTAAAGATGGAAACGCAATTGCTTTGGTTAGAAGTATACGTGAGCTTTTAAAAGAACAAGAGCTAAAGCACGGTGAACTGTCATATAGTATCTATACCGACACATCTATCTGGATTAAAAATCGTCTCAATACAGTTTTTTCAAATATAGTCTTTGGACTAATGCTTGTATTTTTAGCGATGCTGATTTTCATTAACAGAGGTATTGCCCTGGTTGTTGCAATAGGGATACCTGTTAGTTTTATGATAGGTCTCATAGCTACTGAGATACTTGGAAACAGCCTAAATATGCTTTCACTTTTAGGTGCATTGATCGCTCTTGGTATGTTGGTTGATGAAGCGATAGTGGTTGCTGAAAATATCTACAGACACTTAGAAGAGGGGATGGAGAGAAAAGAGGCTGTAATAACTGGAGCAACAGAGATGTTTCCAGCTGTTTTAGCGGCTACTCTAACAACAGTTTTTGCATTTTTACCTATGCTTCTTATGAGTGGTGAGATGGGAATGTTTATTAAAATTATTCCTATTATGATTACGGTTTTACTCATCTCTTCACTCTTTGAAGCATTTTATTTTTTACCACTCCATGCCCATGATTTTTTAAAGGTTTCAAAAGAGGGTAGTTTTACAAAAAATTTCTGGGATAAAATGTATGACCGATATAATAGAGTGCTGCATTTTGTATTTAAAAGAAAAGTTATCTCTTTGTTGGTTATAGTTTTTACTATCTTAGGTTTTACATATCTAATGGCGAAGCAGTCTAGATTTCAACTTTTTCCTGACTTTGATAACACTCAAATATATGTTTATGGAAAAGTGAATATTAATAATGATTTGACAGATACTGAAAAAATAGTTACGAAGTTAGAAAATATCATACTTAAAAACATAGATAAAAAGGATGTCTCTTCAGTGACTTCTGTTATCGGTTTTAAAATGGATGCAAAAAATAGAGCAGAACTTGGTGAAAATATGTTTCATATTTTTATTGACCTACATGAGAGAGCTCCTGTAAATCTTTTTGACAAATATATAAGTCCTTATCTATCACTTGAAAATAACTCTAATGTTCAGACGAGACAAAAAGATGCACAGGTAATTGCAGATCATATAAAAGAACTTTTAAAAGAAGAGAAATTTTTAAAATATAACGATGCACTTGTTTATGAAGAGTTGGTAACTAAAGTGCCAGGAACTGGAATTGTTGCGTTTGATATAGAAATTAGTTTGAGTGTTGATGAAGATGTAGATGTTTTAAAAGGTTTAGACAGATTAAAAAATACACTCGAAAATATCGATGGTGTTTATAATCTTGCAGATGATGCTGATGTAGGTGAAAAAGAGCTAAAACTTCGCGTAAATAGATATGGGCAAGAGTTAGGTTTTAATGAAGAGATAGTATCAAACGAACTTAGAGCTTATTACTTAAAAGGGGAGTATGGTAAGTTATTTAACAGTAGTGGACTGATTCGTATCAAGCTAGAGAGTGATGTAAACAAAGATATCGGCTCTGTAAACGCAATAGAACTACAAGTGCCTTCTACCGAGCAGTATGTTGCTCTAAAAGATGTGTGTGATTTTGTATATGCACAGAGCTTTGTAACACTTAAGAAAGAGGATGGTAAACGTATACGTAGTGTTTATGCATCTCTTGATAAAAAGGTAATAACATCATCTGAAGTGATGAAAAAGTTAGAGCCTACATTTGAGAAACTTAAAGATGAGTCGTATAAAATAGAGATAAAAGGTGAGGAAAAAGAGAATAATAAAAATAAAAGAGAAATGATGCAATCAGGAATAATCGCAATCTTTTTAATTTTCATTACTCTTGTGTGGCTTTTTGATTCTATTAAAAAATCACTTATTGTAATTAGTACTATTCCTCTTGTTTTACTTGGTGTTTATATAGGACACTGGATAATGGGACTTAATCTTACTATGCCTGGTCTTATTGGTGTAGTAGGACTTGCTGGAGTTGTTGTAAATGATGGGCTTATCATGGTTAGCTTTATAAAAGACTCCAAAGATACAGAAGAGTTGATGAGTAATGCCAAAACAAGACTTAGACCGATTATTTTAACTTCTTTAACAA
>JAGGWO010000022.1 GCA_021157485.1 Sulfurimonas sp.
TACCACCATTCTTTTTATTGGTGTAGATATAGCGATAGATTGTTTCATGTACAACTGACATACCAGTATCCAGTTTCATCCTGCCTGCTATCTGCTCTGGTGACCAGTCTTGTTTTAACTTGGCTCTGATATATTTTTCTATGGGTTTGGTGAGGGAGAATCTTTTCTTCTTTTGCATCTCAGTTTTTGTAGATATAATCTGAGCTGTTTCAGCATTATATCCCCTAAGATAATCACTATTTCTCTTAAATTCTCTGCTTATTGTGGATGGATGAACACTAAGTTCAATAGCTATACTTTTTTGATTTAACCCTGCCTTTTGCAAAGCTGAAATATGGTATCGTTTCTCTAAGGTTAATTGTCTGTATTTCATGTAATCTCTTTTGTTTTAGTCGATAAAAGATTACTGTAATTACTCTCAGTTAACCTTTAACCTACATTTTCAAAAAAATTGCACTTGATATTAGAATTGGGGCTTTTAATACTTTAAAGCCACAAGAAAAAGCCATACTGGATGCTTACCTAAAAAGATTTACCTCTGTTCAGGATTTTTTAGGAGCTAAGATATTTTCATTACTCTTAGAGATTGCTGGAATACCTGGTGATAAAATGAGTGAAGTTTTATACAATATTGAAAAAGAGCAGATTATAGATAGCCTTGATAATTGGATAGAATTAAGAGAAGTAAGAAATGAGCTTGAGCATGACTATCCAGAAGAGTTAGAAGAGGCACTTAAAGATTTGAAGTTTCGTATTGACAGTTTTGATAAAATAGAAAGTTATTATCTGAATTCTTTAAATTTTTCAAAAAAGTATTTGTGATGAGACTCTCAAGCAGAATTATAGATGTCATAAAAAAATCTGTAAAAAGTAGTTTTGGAGATGTTGATGTTTATCTTTTTGGTAGTCGAGTTGATGACGAAAAAAAAGGTGGAGATATTGATTTAGCCATAGATGTAGATATTTCTAAAAATGATTTTAGAGAAAGAAAGATAAAATTTATAAGTTCTATGCTTAGATTTGGATTTGATTTAAAAATAGACTTAGTTCAATATAAGCAGAGTGATATATTTTTTGCAAATGAAATAAACAGCAATAGCATCAAAATAGCCTAAAAGTTAGGTAGAGAGTTTGGTCTTTGTAATCTGTTTAGAAATCCCAAACTTTAAACTTCTTATAGTGTAGTCGCTTACTACTGCGCCTTTTCTCATGTTGAGTATATGCTCAACAGCATCTGCAATATCAGCGCACAAAAGTTTCTCATCCTCTTTTTCACTTGTCTTAAAACGCAGTTCATCATAAAAACTACTCTCTGTCATATCCGGATTTATATTTGTAATGCTTAGTCCACTTTTTCTAGTCTCTTCAAATAGTGAGTCTGAAAATGCTTTGAGTCCAGCTTTTGTAGCGCTGTAAACGCCAGCAAATTTACTAGCTCTTATCGCTTCTATTGAGTTTATGTTGATGAGGTAACCGTCATTTTTCTTTAAATCTCTGAGTGTTGCGTTTGTTAGAAGCATCGGCGCTGTTAGATTTAAAAATGTCATATCGGTTATAGTTGTTGCGTTTAGTTCTTCATGTGGTTCAAATCTTCCAAAACCAGCTGCGTTTATGAGTATAAAAATATTCTCTTTTTTTATACTTTTACATACTTTTAAAGTCTCTTTTTCGTTTGACAAGTCTGCTTGAATTGCTCTAAACGCAGTGTGGTTAAAATGTTCAGTTGTGACAGTTCTGCTTATTCCAATAACTTCATATTTCAAAGATAAAAGTCGCTCACATATCGCTTTTCCAATCCCGCTACTTGCACCTGTTACAACTGCTACTTGCATAAAATTTCCTACCTTTTTCATCATTCTCGCGAAAGTGGGAAGCTAAATGCTATTTAATATAAAGTAGATTCCCGTGTCAAGCACGAGAATGACGATGGGATTTTGCTATAATCCCACCATGAAAAATATTTACATAACTGATTTAGACCACACATTTTTGAGAAATGATTTATCTATAAGCGATTATACTAAAAGTATCTGGAATGCAAAAGCAGATGACTCTATTTTGAGTGTTGCAACAGCTAGGACTTACAAAAAAACAGTACAGTTTTTGGGTGATGTTCATATAAACGCACCTATGATTTTACTTGATGGTTCACTGATTGCGACAATGGATAAAAAAATAATTGATACTAAGTTTATAAGTAAAGATATCGCTGACACTATTATAGATGAGGGTGGTAAGTTTGGAATATATCCTTTCATTTTAGCTCTAGTTGACAACAATCTCAATGAAGCTTTTTTATACTCTGATATTTGTAATGAAGATCAAAAAGCAGTGCTGACTCGTTATGCAAAAGATGATAATCTGCAAGAGTGCAAAAATATTAGAGCGATGGATGACAACTTTAAAATAGTTTATATGGGTGAAGAGAACCTGCTTAGAGACTTGCATAAACACATAGAAGATATTTTTGGAGATGAACTAAAGTATATTCTTGCTCCTGAAGCTTACGTAGGTTGCTATTTTCTTACAATACTTCATAAAAACGCAGATAAGTCACATGGCATACAGAGCGTGAGTGAGTATGTAGGTTTTGACTTAAATAAACTTACAGTTTTTGGTGATAATTTTAATGATGTTGGTATGTTTGAACTCGCTGGAACTTCAGTGGCAATGTTAAATGCGCAGGATGGTGTAAAAAGTAAAGCAGATATCATACTTCCTCATACAAATGATGAAGATGGTGTCGCAAGGTATTTAGAAGGATTAAAAAGTGTATAGAAAATCTAGCCTTGTACCTATGATTATCATAGGAATTTTGTTTTTTATATTTGGTTTTGTGACATGGCTTAATGGCTCACTCATTCCATTTTTAAAGTTTATTCTTGATTTGAATGATTTTGAAGCACTTTTTGTTACCTTTGCGTTTTACATTGCTTATACAGTTATGGCTCTTCCTATGGCGTTTGTTTTAGAGAGAACAGGTTATAAAAATGGGATGGCCTTAGGTCTTGGTGTGATGGTTGTGGGAAGTCTGCTTTTTATTCCAGCTGCAACTCATGCTAACTTTTTACTATTTTTAACTGCTCTTTTTACGCTCGGAACAGGTCTTACA
>JAGGWO010000077.1 GCA_021157485.1 Sulfurimonas sp.
AAACATTTGGTCGTATGATGACAGAAGTAGCAACACTTCTTCGTGGTAAGAGAAAAGTTTGCTGGACTCCAAATATTGACTGTGGTGACTACGTAGTTATCATTAACGCTTCTAAGGCTAAATTTAATGGTCTTGGTAAGATTAATAATAAAGAGTATTTTTCTCATTCTGGTTACTTCGGTTCAACTAAGAGTATTAAAATGACTGAGCTTTTAGAAAAAAATCCTGAGAAACTATTCAAATTAGCTGCTCGTGGTATGCTTCCTAAAACTAAGCTTGGTGCTAAAATGCTTAAAAAATTAAAAATTTATGCAGGTGCTGAACACCCTCACACTGCACAACTAGCTAAGTAAGGATTGATTCATGGCAAAAATATATGCAACAGGACGTCGTAAAGCGTCAATAGCAAAAGTATGGTTAACTCCTGGATCTGGTAAAATTACTATCAATGGTCTTTCATTAGACGCATGGTTAGGTGGACTTGAAGCGAAAAAACTTCGTGTTAAGCAACCTTTAGTTCTTTCTAAACAAGATGCTGCAGTTGATATTGTTGCTACTACTTTAGGTGGTGGTTTTGGTGGTCAAGCTGATGCTCTTCGTCATGGTATTTCTCGTGCACTAGTTGCATTTGATCCAGCGATTAAAGCAATTCTTAAACCTGAAGGTATGATGACTCGTGATTCACGTGTTGTTGAACGTAAAAAACCAGGTCGTCGTAAAGCTCGTCGTTCTCGTCAGTTCTCTAAACGTTAACATTTGTTTTATACATAATAATGAGCAAAAGCCCATTATTATGGCAGGGACACTCTGTCCCTACAACCCCCTAAAGCTACAAAAAACTTATTTTTTGAGAATATACTCTCAACTCATATTTCAAATCAAAAACAATCTTCTATTAAACTTATTTCTATATAATATCTTCAGATAATAAAAAGGTATTTTTATGACAAAAATCAAAGTGGAAAGTGCCATATGTTAGCACTTCTAAAAGTTCACTGCAGTGAGGCACTCAATGCCGAATCTTAAAAAATTTATAATATTTATTGTAGTTGCTGTTATATTAGCTGCAGCACTTCCAATCATCGGAAACAAACTTGTACAAAACAGACTTGAAGATAGATTAACTACTCTTAGCTCTTATGGCTTAGAAGTTAGCAAAGCTGAAACAGAATCAAGTTATCTAAGCACAAAAAAACATTTTGAATTTTTACTTCGTGATGCAGATAAGTTTGTTGAGTATCTAAATAAATACTCTGATCAACAGATCCCTCCATATGTAAACGCAGCCTTTGAAGGTGTACTTATTGGTGCTGATGTTGAGTATAGTAATATTCCTATGAGTAAAGCTGTTAGTGTTGATATCTACCCACTCTCCCTCTCGTAAAATATGATGAGTTCTATAAAAGAGGATGACCTGGATTTTCACAATTATCTAGAGAAATTTTTACACTCTAAAGGTATCTTATATCATATAAATTACAATATAGTAAGCGAAGATTTTGATGGTTTTATACAAGATATCAAAGAGAATCACACTTTAAAAGATGGAACGAAACTGAGCCTAAATCTTTTAAACGCAACATTTAGCGGAAATGGTGAACTAATTGCACCAAATAGTGTCATCTCAGATATAGAAACAATTAATTTAGCAATAGATAGTGCAAAAACAAAAGTTACTTTTACTCTTGATGGTTTCAGCAGTTCTTCAAATTTTGAATCAAAAAGTACATATCTGAGTGGTGCAAACCTGAGTAGTTTCAAATTAATTGTAAATAATATAAATGAAAACCTACTCTTTGATGTTAATGATATTAAAGTGAATTTTTCTTCAAATACGCAAGGAAACAAAGCAGAACTTAATGCAAAAAGCTCACTTGAATCTATGAGTATTAAATCTGATAAAATAGACTTAGTGATGAAAAATTTTGCTTATGATATTGCAATTAATGGACTTGATAAAGATTCATATGAAGAGCTAGGTGTTAAAATATCTCGTATGAAAACAGCATCTTCTTCATATGGTTTACAAAATGAGATTCAAGACTCTGTGATTAAGCTTCTCTCTCACGGCTTATCAGTAGATATAGCAAAATTTTCACTTGAGAATGTTACTCTGAATCAAACAGAGAACCTCGAAGGTTTTGATGTTAAATCAAAGTTAAAAATAAAAGAGGACAAAGATTTAGCAACTAAAATTAGTATGTCTCCTCTTTTAATAGCTCAAAATATTGACATGACTTTTAATATCAAGATTTCAAAACCTTTATATGCAAAATTAACAAATGGTGTAGCTATGGTTAGTATGGCAAACGGTTTTGCTAAAGAAGATGGAAACAGTATTGTTTTTGATATTACATTTATGAATGGTGAGTTTAGAGTTAATGGTAAAGCGTTAAGGTAAGTATGAAATATTTTTTTCTTTTTCTTTTTACTCTAAATCTTTTCTCTTCAACTCTGCATCTTGCAACGTCTGCTAATCCATCAAGATTAAATCCAATCCTTGCAACAGACTCAAGTTCTGGAGAGATTACTGGATTTATCTTTAATGGACTTGTAAAGTACGATAAAGACTCTTCTACTATTATCTCAGACTTAGCCGATAAGTTCTACTTTAAAGACAATGTAACTCTGATTTTTGAACTTAAAAAAAATGTGAAGTGGCATGATGGTGAAATATTTAGCGCAAAAGATGTAGTCTTTACTTATAAGACTCTCATATCTCCAAAAATTGCTTCTCCTTACAGTGCTGCGTTTAGATTTGTGAAAAGTGTCAAAGCTTTAGATGACTACAAGATAGAAGTAGTTTATGTGAAACCTTATTTTAAAGCCTTAGAGACATGGATGATGGGGATACTTCCAGAGCATCTACTTCGTGATGAAGATAATCTAATGAGTTCAAAGTTTAACACAAATCCAATTGGAACAGGCCCATACAGATTGTATCAGTTAGAGCACTCTAAAAATATTATACTTACAGCCTTTGATGATTACTTTCTTGGACGTCCAAAGATTGACAGAATATCTTTTCATGTAATAGCAGACCCGATGACACGATTTTTGATGTTAAAGTCGTCTGCTTTAGATATAGGTTCAGTTGAACCGATGGATTATGAGAGACAATTAAATAAAATGTTCTTTGATAAGTTTAATATCTATGAAGAGATAAGTCACTCCTATACATACCTTGGATTAAATCTAAGATTAGATAAATTTAAAAATCCTAATGTTAGAAAAGCTCTCTCGTTAGCAATTGATAGACAAGAGATAGTTGATATTCTTTTTTTTAAACATGCAAAAGTTTGTACGGGCCCATTTTTACCAGGAACCAAAGCATTTAACATAAATGTAAAAGCACCTACACTAAACTTAGAAAAAGCAAAAGAGTTGTTAAAAGAAGCAGGGTACACAAAAGAAAATCCTTTCACTTTTGAGATAGTAACTTCAAACTCAAGTTCCATAAGACCATATGCAGCCGAAATACTTCAGCATCAGCTAAAAAAAGCGGGAGTAGTTGTAACTCTCAGAGTTATGGAGTGGCAGGCATTTTTAAATATGGTAGTTTTTCCTCACAAGTTTGATGCTGTTCTTTTAGGCTGGGGATTATCATCCACACCAGATCCATATATGTTTTGGCATACAGATAATGATAAAAAAGGTGGCTTTAATCTCGTAGGCTACAATAATCCTAAAATGGATAAGATGATAGAAGAATCGCAAACGATTATAGATAGAACAAAGCTCTCAAAGATATGGCAGGAGATGTTTCAAATTATTACAGATGATAATCCATATCTTTTTCTTTACATTCCAAACTCTATCACAGCAGTAAATAAAAATATTAAAAATGTAAGTCCAAGCCTTAGTGGTATCTGGCACAACTACATAGAATGGGAGAAGAACGAAATAGAATGATAATACTTTTTGATTTAGATGGAACATTAATAGATTCAACGGATGCAATTTTAGAGAGTTTTCATAATGCTTTTAATGTTCATAATAGTGGGCATCCAAAAGATGAAGAGATAAAAGCTCTTATAGGGTATCCCCTTGATGTAATGTTTACAGATTTGGGAGTGGATGAAAGTCTAGTTTGGGATTTTGTAACAACTTATAAAGAACACTATCGTGAGATATCTACACAAAAGACCTATTTGCTAGAAAGTGCTAGAGAAGCTATAGAGCAAGCAGCTGAGTTTGCAACACTTGCAATTGTCACAACTAAAACAGGAAAATATTCTCAAGTTCTGATGGAGCATTTTGGCTTAATGGATTACTTTGAAGTCTTAATAGGTAGAGAAGATGTACAAAACCCTAAACCACACGCAGAACCAATACTTAATGCATTGAAAAAGTTGAATACAAATGCTAAAGAGATTTGGATGATTGGTGACACAAAGCTAGACTTGATTTCTGCACAAAATGCAGGTGTAAACTCTATAGGTGTCTTAAGTGGATACGATGATGAAAATACCTTAAAACAATTCACAGATGTTATTTTTAGTGATGCATTTGAAGCCGTAAAGCATCTAAAGAGTAGAAAAATATCACATACAAACTAAAGTAAATCAATAGTACCAATTCCCAAGCTATTTTTAAGAGCAACTTGTCTAAAATATAGCAAATTGAATGGATAGAAAAACTGAAAAACTTTCTTGAAAAAATTAAGGAGAATTTATGCTAGAGATTAGATGGCATAGTCGTGCTGGTCA
>JAGGWO010000247.1 GCA_021157485.1 Sulfurimonas sp.
CAGGCTTGGAGTTTGGATGATTCACTACTTTTTGTAAACGCAGTGAAAGATATTAAGATAGAACTAATCGAACAGCCTGTTATTGCGGATGATTTGGAAGCTCTTAAAACTATTACAAACGCAACTCATATACCGATACTCGCTGATGAAGCTGCGTTTAATCTTGAAGATGTAAAGAGAATAGTTGACTCGCAAAGTGCTGACATGATAAACATAAAACTTATGAAATGCGGCGGACTCACAAACGCAGTAACGATTTTAGAGTATGCAAGAGAGAATGATGTGACCTGCATGTTAGGTTCAATGCTAGAGGGTCCAATCTCTATAAACACAGCGCTACATTTGGCAATGGCTTACAGTGATGTTATAAAGTATATAGACTTAGATTCACCGCTTCTATATAAAACGCAATCATTAGAGCTAGACTTTATATTTAATGGAGCTAAAATAGTTTATAATCGTGAAATCTAAGAGGAAACTAATTTTGAATAAACTATTAAATTTTATACTATTAAACATACTGCTCTCAACGGCTATTTTTGCAAATACGGATTCGCTAGAAAAAGTATCACTTCAACTTCAGTGGAAACATCAGTTTGAATTTGCAGGTTTTTATATAGCTAAAGAGAAAGGTTTTTATAAAGAAGCAGGACTTGATGTTGAGATAAAAGAGTTTAGTAATGATGTTAATGTTGTTGCTGATGTTTGTGATGGCAATTCAACATTTGGAACTTATTATCCAAGTCTTGTTCTGGAAAAAAGCAAGGGACATGATGTAGTACTTTTAAGTGCTATTTTGCAATCATCACCACATGTACTAGTATCACTTAAATCATCAGGTATCAAATCAATTCAAGATTTTAAAAATAAAAAAATAATGACACATACTGGAAATCTGCAAACTACAGCATTTACATCTATGTTAAAAGCTGGTGGTGTGAATCTGGAGGAGATGATAAGGCTTAAACATACATTTGATATTGAGGACTTACTTAGAGGAAAGATAGATATTATGAGTGCTTTTGCTTCTAATGAACTATATACTCTAGATAAGAGAGGGATAGAATATGATATCTGGGATCCTAAAGATTGTGGTTTTGATTTCTATGATGTCTTGTTATTTACATCCTCTTCAAAGGTGAAAGAAAACCCACAAATGGTGAAAGACTTTAGAGATGCTTCTCTCAAAGGCTGGAAGTATGCTTTTGAACACATAGATGAAGCAGTTAATTTAATACTTAAAAAATACAATACTCAAAACAAGACAAGAGAGGCATTTCTCTATGAGGCTAAAACTTTAAAAGAGTTAGCCTATTCAAATGAGAGTAAACTTGGCTCTATTGATGAAAATAAAATTCAGCGAATATATGATATATACAATCTTATGGGTCTAGCAAAAGGTAGTCTGGATATAGAAGATTTTATTTTTGAAGCACCTGTAAGCAATCAACTTTTAAGTAGAGCAGAAAAAAAATATTTAAAAAATAAAAAACGAATTACTATGTGTATAGATCCAGTTTGGATGCCATTTGAGAGTTTTAAGGATGGTAAGCATATCGGTATGAGTGCTGATTATTTTAAAATAATTCAAAAGAGTTTAGGAGTTCCTATTGATGCCATTCATACAGAGACCTGGGCGCAGTCTTTAGCTCTTGCAAAAGCTAGAAAGTGTGACATTATGTCTATGGTTATGCAAACACCTGAAAGAAAAGAGTATCTTAACTTTACAGAGCCATATTTTAAAACCCCCCTTGTAATTGCGACAAAAGCAGATGTACCATTTATCAATGATATAACTAGTATAGGTGATAAAAAGATAGGAATTCCAGGAGGCTATGCTTTTAGTGAAATTTTAAAAAAGAAGTATCCTCAACTAAATATAGTTGAAGTAGAAAATATTGAAGATGGACTGCAGAGAGTTCATGAAGATAAACTTTTTGGATATATTGGATCTTTAGCCACTATTGGATATATGTTTCAAACAAAATATACAGGTGAATTAAAAATTGCTGGTAAATTTGATCATAATTGGGAGTTGGGAGTTGGAGTCAGAAATGATGATGAAGTTTTACTTGGAATATTTAACAAGGCAATAAAAAATATAGATAGAGCTCAGCGTCAGAAAATACTTAATAAATGGGTAGCAATTAAGTATGAAAAAGGGACTGACTACACTCTTATTTGGCAGATATTAGTTGTTGTATTTTTTGTCATACTGCTAGGTGTGTATAGAAACAGCATCTTAAAAAAATCAAATATAAGTTTGCAAAAGGCAACAAAGAGAGCTGAAGAGAAAATAGTAGAAGCAGAATTACAAAAAGAAAACTTTAAACAGATGCTTAACACTACAATGGAAGCTATTGGAATATATGAAGAGGGAAAATGTGTAGATGTTAATGACTCAGCTGTGGCTTTTTTTGGTCTAGATACTAAGGAGAGTATATTAGGAACGAGTGCACTAGAACTTGTTGCTCCATCTTCACGTGAGTTAGTTACAAAGCATATTAAGGAAGCCTATTCAGAACCTTACGAGATAATGGCCCTAAAACAAGATGGCACAGAATTTCCAGCTCTTGTAAGGGGTAGAACATTTAGTGCTAATGGAAAAACTAAAAGATTAGTCTCTATTCTTGATTTAAGCAATTTTAAAAATACAGAAAAAGAGTTGATAAAAGCAAAAGAGATAGCAGAAGAAGCAACAAAAGTAAAAGCTGATTTCTTATCAAATATGTCGCATGAGATAAGAACACCGATGAACGGAATAGTGGGAATGCTACACCTGCTTGGAAAAACCTCACTAGATGATAAACAGTTAGGATATATAAAAAAGGTTAAAACAGCATCAAACAATCTACTCTATATAATAAATGATGTGTTAGATTTTTCAAAACTAGAAGCTGGAAAATTAGAAGTTCACAGCGTTGATTTTGATATGAATAAGATTTTAGAAAATGTGAAAGATTTAGTAGAGCTCAAAGCGACTGAAAAAGGACTTTCTTTTAGTATTGAGTTTTTAGAAACAGACTCAATTTTTTATGGTGATTCACTGAGACTCTCTCAAATACTTATCAATTTAACAAACAATGCCATTAAATTTACGCACAAGGGCGAAGTGAAACTTACTCTCAAACAGATAAGAGATGATATTGTAAGATTTAGTGTTAAAGATACGGGGATAGGAATAAATAAACAACAGCAAGAGGAACTTTTTCAGTCATTTAAACAGGCTGATTCAACCATTACAAGAAAGTATGGGGGAAGCGGTTTAGGTCTTAGTATCTCTAAAGAGCTCATTGAGCTAATGGATGGAAAAATATGGCTAAGAAGTGAAGTAGATAAGGGAAGTGAGTTCCTTTTTGAACTTAGATTGCCAAAAGGTAATATTGAAAAGCTAAATGAGTTAGATGTATATTCACATAGAGATAGAGTAAACTATACAGAACAGGAAATTATAAAAGAGGATATATCGCAAGTAAAACGTGATGCACTTTTTTATGAGCTAAAAGAGGTAGTGAAAACTTCACGACCTAAGAGTTGTGATCCTGTTGTAGAAAAAATGCAAAAATATAACTTTTCAGATAAAGATGCTAAAATATTTAAAGATATACAGATGCTTTTAAAGAAGTATAAGTTTAAAGAGATTTTAGAGATGTTGGATGGACAAATATGAAAACTAAATCAACCATTTTAATCGTAGATGATATTGATACAAATATAGATATTTTACTTGAGCTATTAGGTGAAAAGTATGATGTTTTAGTTGCAGTAGATGGAAAAACAGCCTTAGATATTGCAAATAAAGAGAAGATAGATTTGATTTTGCTAGATATTATGATGCCAGAGATGGATGGTTATGAAGTCTGTGAGAGATTAAAAAGTAGTGAAGAGACTCACAATATTCCAGTGCTATTTATCACTGCTAAAACTGATGAAGACTCTATAGAAAAAGCCTATGATATCGGTGGAAGTGACTATATCACAAAACCGTTTAAACCACGTGAACTTTTAGCTCGCATAAAAACGCAACTACAGTTACGAAAACTAATCAATAATTTGGACTTTATAGCAACACATGATGAGATGACAGGTATCTATAACAGAAGACAGTTTTTTCATTTAGCAATCAAAAGGTTTAAAGAAACGAAAAAAAATCTTTATGCTGTAATGATAGATATAGACAAGTTTAAAGAGGTAAATGATAAATACGGACACTCAATAGGCGATGAAGTTATAAAAATAGTTACAAAAACCATAGCGGATAGTATTTTAAAAGATACTATTTTTGGTCGTATAGGTGGTGAAGAGTTCGCTCTTATATGTAACGCAGAATCTAAAGCTATAGTAATGAAAAATATTGAATCAATGAGAGAAAAAATAGAAAAGCTTGAAGTAAAAGCACATAATGGGGAAATTGTAAAATTTACAATTAGTGAAGGTATCTCCAAAGCAAAAGTAAAAACAAAAAAATTAGATGAACTTTTAAAAGAAGCGGACATTGCTCTTTATGAAGCAAAAGGCAGTGGTAGAAATAGAGTGATTTTTAGGTAATAACATATGAAAAAAAGAACAAAAATATTAGCAACTATCGGGCCCGCATCAGATACATTAGAGATGATAAAATCACTTATGAAAGCTGGTGTAAATGTTTTTCGTCTTAACTTTTCACATGGAACTCATGAGTACCACTATGATGTTTTACAACGTATACGCAAGGCTGAAAAAGAGACAGGACTTTTTGTCGGAGTACTTCAAGATATCAGTGGACCAAAGATAAGAGTCGGAAATTTACAAGAGCCATTTGAACTTAAAAGTGGCGATATAGTTGAGTTTGTAAAAGAGGAACTTATTGGATGTGAATTATCTTCAAGTCATTATAAAATATCTATAAACCAACCACAAATTTTAGAGCAGTTAAAAGTAGGTGACTCTATCTATCTTTATGATGGAATGATTAGCACAGAAGTTGTTGAGGTCACTTCTGAGTCTGTAAAAGTGAAAGTGCATAATAGCGGAAGACTTACATCAAAAAAGGGTGTAAACTTTCCAAACACTCACTTGGGTATAGATGTATTAACCGCAAAAGATAGAGATGATATTCTTTGGGGTATCAAAAATGATGTTGATTTTATGGCTATCTCTTTTGTACAAGATGCTTCAGACATGATAAATGCTAGAAAAATTATAACTGACAACAGTGGCAATGTTGAACTCTTTGCCAAGATAGAGAAGTTTGACGCTATTGAAAATATTGATGCAATTTTAGAAGTGAGTGATGGACTTATGGTTGCACGTGGTGACTTAGGAATAGAAGTTCCATTTTACGAAGTTCCAGCTCTGCAAAAAATGCTTATAAACAAAGCAAACGCAGCTTCAAAACCTGTAATAACTGCTACTCAGATGTTACTCTCTATGACAACACAAGAGAGAGCAACGCGTGCTGAGATTAGTGATATCGCAAACGCAGTTCTTGATGGAACTGATGCTGTAATGTTATCAGAAGAGAGTGCAGTAGGACATAATCCTGTCTTAGCGGTAAAAACGATGATGCAGGCAATTCAAGGTGCAGAGAAAAATTACCCATTTAATAAACTAGAAAAATTTAAGATAAAAGATGCAACTGATAGTATTAACTACTCTGCGGTAAGGCTTTGTGAAGATATTGATGCTTGGGGACTTATAGGACTTACTTCATCTGGTTCATCTGTTAAAAAACTTGCACGCTATAGACCTCGTCGTGATATTTATGCTGTAGTTCATGATGAAAAAGTAGCAAGATTTTTAACAATTTGCTGGGGAGTTGTTCCTGCGTTTATGGTTAAAGAGGATTCACTTGGACAGATGATGAGCAGTGTTATGAAGCAAGGTTTAGATAGAAATGTATTGCACTTAGATAAAAGTTATATCTTAACAGCAGGTGACCCCGTCGGAGTGGAGGGGTCAACTAATATGATTCGTATTTTACGTGAGCACGAGATGAGATTTTTTGCTTCTTTAAATAGTTAAAAAGTAAAGCTCTCTTTTTTAAACTCCTTAAACTCAGTAGCTACTTTTTCATTTTCAAGTTTGAGAGCTTTAAGAGCTTTAGGGTTTACTAAATACCAGCCTAAGACTATGTCAATTCTATCCCCTTTTTGAATTTTAAAGTCATACTTAACACTACGTTTTTCATTTGCTTGAATCATTGTGTTTTTCAGAGTTACAGATGCTACCCAAGGCATAGCAGGTTTACCATTATGGCCTATCACTCTTACAAAAATCTCGTCTTGAAGTTTTGTAGTTTTAGCGTCTCTTGTTACACTTACTTTTAAAACAGCAGTTCTTAGAGGGTGAAGTAAAAGAGCATGAGAAGTACGGTTGTCTATGTTTATAATAAAGTCATTTATCTCTCTTAGCATTGAGATGTCAACATGTTGTGTCAACATCTCAGAGTGAAAATGGCTTCCTGCAAAACCGTGAAAAGAGTGCTCTTTTCTCTCTTTCATATTAGAAACAGTTCCCTTTACTTTAGGCATATGACAAGATACACAGTTTGCACCATCAAGCTCATTGTCAATGTTGGTTGAACAAACATTCAGGTCATGTTTGTTTCTTTTATGGGAGTGACAACCGATACAAACATTTCCATTTGCCATATGCTCATTACCACTGTTGGCAATGTCATGATAAGGTGAGTCGATATTTTTCTTTAAAGTTCCAAAATACTTTTTTTCAGTTTTTGAGATGATGTTTGTATTATGTTTTTTATGAAGTTCAATACTCTCTATACGGTGACAATACGCACAGCTGATTCCAGTTTGATGAGTAGGATTGTCTGTCATTACAGGTGCTTTTTTACCCTTTGTTTTCATGTCATCAAGATTGTCAGCAGTTGGAGTGTGACACTTTCCACAACTGTATCTGTCATGTTTTAAGTTCATCGGGTGTTTATTCCAAACTGCACTATGAATAGGGTCTTTTTGAGGTGTCGGATTTGCGTGCATTGACGTGTAATACTCATCATATATCTGAGTGTGACAAGCTTTACAATCTTCACTAGGTGCGAAACTGTGAACAGTATCATTTGCGTTTAGTGAGCAGAGTAGTAAAATAAAAAGAGAGAGTAATTTCATAAAATTCCTTAAGTGGTAAAATTTTATGAAATTATAGCAAGGATTACTTATACAAATATATTTTATTTGCTATAGTTATCTTATGAAGATTTTTCACTTTTTGCAATAAATCTTAGCCAGAAGTATCCAAAAAGTCCTGCAAATAGCGATGCTGCTAAAATTCCGACTTTTGCTTGAAAAATGAGAGCGTCATTTCCTAAAAATGCTAAATCTGCTACGAAGATAGACATAGTAAAACCAATACCACCAAGAAACGCAACACCAAAGAGTTGACTCATACTACTTCCCTCTGGAAGTTTAGCAATACCAAGTTTTATAGCAAGCCAAGCAACACCTGCAATTCCCACAACTTTTCCGAGGATTAATCCAGCGATAATTCCAAGTGAAACAGGTTGTGCAATAGTAGTCCCAATAGATGAAAAATCAATAGATATCCCTGCGTTTGCTAGGGCAAAAAGAGGGATGATGATGAGTGCAACAGGAAGGTGTAGGTCATGTTCTAATCTTGCAGCGGGAGTACCAACTGCATCAATTCTATCTTTGATATTTAGTAGAAGTGCTTTTTGTCTCTCATGCATCATATGATCAGTGGCTATGGGATAGCTATCGTACTCATCTAAGATATTTCGAGTGCTCATACTAAAATCGATAGGAGCTTGTTTTGGTTTAGAAGGTATAGCCATTGCCGCGATAACACCAGCGATTGTAGCGTGAATACCAGATTCAAGCATAAAAAACCACATAAACAGACCAACAATAAAGTAAGGTAAAATCATATGGATACCAACACGGTTAAATACAACCATAACTACAAAAGAGAGACCTGCTAAACCTAAAGGTAACATATTTATTTGATCTGTGTAAAAAACAGCGATAACAATTACAGCACCAAGGTCATCCACGATAGCAAGAGCAACTAAAAATGTCACTAGTGCAGGTGAAACGCGGTTTCCTAGAAGAACAAGAGCCGAAATAGCAAAGGCGATATCTGTAGCCATTGGGATTCCCCAGCCTCCAGCACCTTCTCCACCAGCATTTATACTATAATAGATAAGAGCAGGTAAAACCATACCACCGATGGCTGCAAGAATTGGTAAAATTGCAACTTTGATGTTTGAAAGCTCACCAACTAATATTTCACGTTTTATCTCCAGTCCGATTATAAAAAAGAAGATAGCCATTAGTCCGTCGTTAATCCAGTGGTGTATCGTATGCTCAAGGTGCCAATCTCCTACAGCTAAATCTATTTTTGTATGAAAAAAGTGAGTGTATGTTTCTGTAA
>JAGGWO010000067.1 GCA_021157485.1 Sulfurimonas sp.
CACTTGGAACTAATACACAAACTGTAGATATAGATATAAAAAGTTATAAAGAGGGTCAAGATGATGGTCAGGTAAAAATATATTTTACTGATGGAACTACAATAACATATGAGATTGATGACCTTCTACCTGGTGAAGCAAATAACGAAGAACTTACCATGAGTATTAGTGAGAGTAAAGAGTTTGATAAAATAGAAGTTATTTCAAATAACAACAAAGAGTTTAAAATAGAGGGTGTTACTGTAGCGAGTGGAGAAAGTTATAATTATACTATAAACTTAACATCTTCATCAAGTGATAGTAGCGAAACATTATCAGATATTACTCTCTCAAGTTTACCAGATGGTGTCACTATAAAAGATGCAAATGGTGATGTATTAGCTGCAAATGATGATGGAAGTTACAGTATTGAAGCAAACAGTGCTATTACTGTTGTGTCAACTACTGAATTATCAGCAGATATCTTAAATTCTATGACAGCAAGTATTTCTTCAAGTGATGGAAGTGATAGTAATGTAACTACTGTTACTGCAAAACTAGAGATAGATGGAACTAGTGGAGATGATACTTTAACAGCAACTGACGCTGACGAAGTTATAGATGGTGGTGCAGGTGCAGATACAATAAACGCTGGTGCTGGAGATGATAATATCGTTTTTGATAGTGCTGATACAATTGATGGTGGAGAAGGCTTAGATACTCTTGTCGTAGAGGGTGAAACAGCAATAGATTTCAGTGCCTTAGCTGATGATAGTATAAACAATATAGAAGTAATTGACTTAGGTGCGGGAGAACAAAATATTAGCATAAGTGTTGATGATGTTTTAGATATGACAGATACCGAGAACCTTCTTCGTATAGATGGAGACAGTACAGATAGTATAAACTTAAGTGATCAAGGTAATGATGTAGAGTGGACTTTGGGTAATTTTAAAACAGATGCTGAGACAGGTGCAACTTATCAAGAGGTTACAGGTGTTGAAGATGATGTTACTGTTACTTTAGAAATTAGTACAGATATTATAATAGACCAAAACTAGTAAAGCTAAAGAGCTTTACTTTAAAAGTAAAACTAAAGAGATTCTATCACTCACGTGCAGTTTAGAAAAGATTGAGCTCACGTGAGCTTTTACGGTTCTTATTGTAATATCTAACTTTGTTGCGATAGTATCATTTGTAAGACCTTCTAAAACAAGGTAGGCTACTTCAAGCTCTTTTGGACTCAGTCTATTTTGTATAAGACTTTGTGCGTCTTCATTTAAAGTAGGAGCGCTAGAGCTTTTAACTAGTGCTGCTGTCAGCTTAGGATATGTCCAAACTTTTCCATCACGTACTGCGTTTATCATCTGTGAAAAATTAACATCTGATATTCGGCTATTAGCGTAAGCTTTTACTCCACGAGATATAAGTAATTTTCCTGCTGTAATCTCTGGAGTTTTTTCTAGTACAACTGTATTTTGAGGGAGTTCATTTGAAGAAATCAGTTTATTTATTTGAGTAGCTACTGAATCAAAATCAGCAATAATTATTGCAGGCTTCAGTAAACCTTTTAAGACTTTTTGTAAAGATTTTTCATCATAACATGAAAATGAGTGCTCTAGTGTGTGTTTAGACTTCCACTCATCAATCATTTCCATATTTGCACTAAAGAAGATTATTTTCATTTTATCTTTCCGAAAAAACGTACTGTTTAGATTTTAGTATAGGTTTTAAAATATACTGCATCACTGTTTTTTGACCAGTAATTATATCAACACTGGCAGTCATCCCTGGAATAATATTTAGGGGGTGTTCTTTTGATCCTAAGTAATTTTTCTCTGTTACGATATTAATAAGGTAAAAAGTATTCTCTTTTTTATCAGTAACTGTATCTGGAGAGATATTTACAACTTTACCTATAAGCCCACCATGAATAGCATAATCATAAGCAGAAATTTTTACTTTTGCCTCAGCACCTGGATGAATAAACGCAATGTCACTAGGTTTGATTTTTATCTCTAAAAAGAGTTTTTTATTTGTAGGAACTATCTCAACTAAATCAGCACCAGGTTTAACAACTCCACCGACAGTATGCACAAAGAGTTTTTGTACTATTCCATCAACAGGAGATTTCACCATTGTTCTGCTTACTTGATCACTAAAGGCAATCTGCTGCGTTTGAAGTCTAGATATCTCTGCTGTTACTTCGTTTAACTCTTTTTTAGCCTTGTTTATAACAAGTTGCGAAGCTTCAGCTCTTTTTTGTCTATACTCTTCTATGGCAGATTTTAGTCTTGGTAAAGAGAGTGATGAAGCTTCTATATCATTTTCAATTCCATTTGCCTCACGTTTGAGTTTTAAGAAATCTACCCTTGATTTTATACCCTCTTTTACCATTGGCTCAGTCATATTTATCTCTTCTGTAACAAACTCCAGAGATTTTTGAAGTGATCTTATCCTTGCTTGTGCCTCTTTACGCTCCTGTTTTCTCTGCTCAATTTGCTGGATATAAGAGTTGTCTTGAGCATTCATTTCTAATTTATTTGAATTATACAACTTGCGAGCAAGTTCTATCTGTTTTTCAAGTTGTTTATCTGTAGTTTTGGGTGCTTTAAAAGCTAAAGAGTTGGCTTCTGCAAAAAGTCTTAATCTTTTTGCTTCTAGCTCTTGGTACTTCATCTCATTAGTTCTTGAAGTAGAGATAGATTTGGCGTTGTTAATCTTGAGAATCACTTGTCCAGTTTTAACAAATTGACCCTCTGTAACAAGGATGGATTCAACAATACCACCTTCAAGATTTTGAATAATCTGATTCTGTCCATAAGGGATTACTTTTCCATCACCTCTTGTTATCTCATCAATATAAGCAAAAGAGGCCCATACAATAAGTGCAAGAATTGTAAATATCCATATCTTAATAACTCTGCTGATATGCGAAGGTGAGCGTTCTAAAATTGCAGAACTCAAAGAGTTCATAAACTCATAGTCTTTTTCGTTGTACTCTACAAGCTTGTTAGATTTCTTCACTATTTCTTACCTCCAGCTTGTAATTTCAGAAGAGCTTCTTCTTTAGGTGCATCGATAATTATTTTACCCTCATTCACAACTAAAACTCTATCTACTATTTTGAGTAGGTTCATTTTTTGAGTAACGAGTAGTGAAGTAGTCCCTTTAAGAGCAGTTTGAAGATTATCAAGTAGTTTTGCTTCTGTAATTTGATCCATAGCATTACTTGGTTCATCCATTAGCATAATAGGTGCGCTTAGTAAGAATGCACGTGCAATTCCTATAGTTTGACGTTGTCCACCTGAAAGCCCTTGTCCACGCTCACCTATTGGCATTTCATAACCTTTAGGATGTTTTTTTATAAAGTCTGATGCTCCACTGATTTGTGCAGCTCTTATCATTGCACCATCACTTGCGTGAGAAGCTCTAAAAGTGATGTTGTCTTTTACTGTTCCACGAAATAGCATAATATCTTGAGAAACATAACCCATGTTCTTACGCAGATCAGCAGGGTCAATCTGGTTTATATCTATTCCATCAATAAGAATTTGTCCTGCATCAGGTTCATAGAGTCCTAAAAGTAGTTTTTCAATAGTACTTTTACCAGAACCGATACGACCGATAATCGCAACATGCTCTCCCGGTGTGATAATAAAAGATACATTTTTAAGAGCTGGAACATCTGTATTTGGATAGGAAAAAGTTACATCTACAAACTCAATATGACCGCTAAAATCAGGTCTCTCTACAAACTTTTTACCATCTGGTCTCTCACTTGGTTGAGAGATAATCTCATTGAGTGTTTCATATGAAGTTTTTGTGTCTTCATAGTTGGTCATAAGTGCTGCAACTTGTCCCATAGGTGCAAGTGTTCTACCAGTAAGTATTACAATGGCAATTAGTCCACCCATAGAAAGCTCGAAGTCTTGAATCATATATACACCATAAACTATAATCATTACAGTGTTAAGTTGAATCAGTAGTTGTGTAATAGTAGGAATGGAAGCCGATAAAAGACGAGATTTTAGACTTTTACCTGCTATCTCTCCAGTTGATTCTTCCCATTTGTATTGAATCTGGTTTAGTGTTCCTAGAGTTTTCAGTGTTTCAATGTTGTTTAAACTCTCTATTAAGATAGAACTCTTTTTAGCACTGGCTTCATGTGTACTCTCTATACTCGCACGAAGAGGTTTTTTTATGAAAAATGCATACCCTAAAATAAGAGTAATTGTAACCATCGGAACTAGAACAATGCCACCACCAATATATGCGATTACAGCTAAAAATATAACAGCAAATGGAAGATCGATAACCGCAGCCATAGTTGCGTTTGTTAAAAAGCTTCTAATTGAGTCAAAATCTTTGATGTTGCTGGCGAATGAACCGACAGAAGCAGGGTGGTTTGCCATCTTCAGATCAAGAACTTTCTCAAATATAATAGATGACATGATAATATCACTCTTCTTAGCAGCACTTTCTAAGAGATACGTTCGAGAAAATTTTAGTGTTGCATCTATAACATAAACAATAATTACACCAATAGCAAATACCCAAAGAGTCTCTATAGCATTATTTGGAATAACTCTATCATAAACATTCATAGTAAATAGAGGTGAAGCTAATACAAAAAGGTTTATAAGGAGTGAAGCGTAAAGAACATCTTTATATATTGGTAGGGATAGTTTTATAGTACTCCAAAACCAATGTTTTTGATTTAAGTGAAGTGTTCTTGAAGTCTCATCAGTATATTCAAATGCTTTTTTAACCATAAATCCAAAGCCGATATACTCATCTTCTAAGTCAGCTACATCAACCCACTGCTCAACAGCTTCTTCAGCAGGCATAATAATTTTTACTTGAGTACCATCTTCACTAAATCTATCTAAAATACAAGCACTCTGATTTGATAGTAAAATAATCATAGGAAGCTGAAGCGGAGATATTTGTGAAAGTGGTCTTTTTATTATAGATGATTTAAGTCCAGCTTTTGCTGCTGCACGTGAAAAGAGACCTTTTGCATTGTTGATTGAGAAAAGTTCTGGAGCTTCAGCACCCGGTTCTATCGGAAGTCCTGCAGTTAAAGCTTCAGCAGAATACGGTTTGTGATAAAGTTTTGTAAAGAGCACCAAACAATCAAGGAGGGCATCCATTCTTAAATTATCGGCGCTAGTTATTAGCATATAGTCTCCATAGTGTCTTTGATTATCGCTTATTATAACAAGTTATACAAAAATTGCAATAATTTTTTATGTTATAATCGCAATATATTAAGCAAAACGGGCATATTTTTAATGAAATCATCAGATGTAAGTCATATACTCAACAACAAAGAACGGCTACTAACTCAAACCTATTTTGACCTTCAGAGATATTTTGAAGAGAAGTATGGCCATGACACAGTTATTTTCATGGAAATAGGGACTTTTTATGAAGTTTATGAAGTAAATAATGATGATGAACAGATAGGTAAAGCTAAAGAAATAGCCGAACTTTTAAATATCCAACTCACTAAAAAAAATAAAAATATAATCGAGAATTCTGACAAAAACCCACTCTTAGCAGGAGTACCTGCTGTCTCATTTGAACGTTATCTAAATCGTCTTATAGGGGAGCAAAAATATACTGTAATTGTTGTAAAACAAAAAGGTAATCCTCCAAAAATTAGCCGTTATATTTCTCAGATTGTTTCTCCGGGAACTAACTTTGAGCATATTGTAGATAATGATGATAACTATATAGTCTCTATCTTAGTTGATAAGCACAGAGATGTTTACAGTGTTGGTTACTCTGCTATAGATGTCACAACTGGAAAAACTTTTCTTTATGAGACTCACGGAACTAGTGAAGATCCAGCTTATGCTCTTGATGAAGTCTTTAATCTTTTAAATATTTACAAAACTTCTGAAGTTGTTATCACTTTTTTAGATGGCATTGAAGATCAGCGTCATGTTATTCAGTACTTGGAAATTGCTGAGCACTATCACTACTCTGTAAATAACCAAAGACCTCGTATTGAGTTTCAAAATAAGCTCTTTAAAGAGGTTTATCAGATACAGTCTCTTCTCTCTCCAATAGAACACTTAGACTTAGAACGCAATCCGATGATAACAGAGTCACTGGCAATTTTAATTCACTTTGTCATAGAACATGATTATCACATAGTGCAAAAACTCTCACTTCCTTCTATAATCGATAATCGTCGTTTCATGTATCTTGGAAACAATGCTTTAGAGCAGATGGGTGTGATTTCTAAAGATAGAAAAGAGTTTACACTTCTTCGTATGATGGACAGAAGTGCAACTGCAATAGGGCGAAGACTTTTAAAAGAGAGACTGCTCAACCCTATAATGGAAGCAGATGAGTTGGAACGCAGATATAACCTAATAGAGAGAGTTTCATCTCACACTAGATATCTTGATGAGATGATGCGTGGTGTTTATGATTTAGAGAGACTCTCACGTAGACTTAGTTTAGGAAGACTTCACCCTTTTGAGATGAACCATGTTTATGAGTCAATGCAGAGTGTAAAAGAGTTGATGCTATACGTTAAAAAACATAAGATTCAAAAAACTCCTTTTCATGAGAGTGAAGTGGATGAGTTCTTACGTGATATAGATAAAAGTATAGATTTAGATGTCTCACGCCGCTTTACAAACGCAACTGTTGATGAGAACTTTTTAATGGATGGAGTTGATGAGTCAATAGATACTCTTGTAAAAGAGAATGGCGTTATGTTGATTGCGTTTGAAGATATAATGGCAAAAATCTCAGACCTGCTTGACTTAGTAAACGCAGGTAGCTCAAAGAGTTTAGTCACTCTTGGTCTTTTAGAGAAAGAGGGTTATTACATCTCTCTGAGTAAAAATAGATTTTCTCTAATTGAGAGTGAGTTTAAAAAAGATGAAGAGTTTGCAAACTTCAGTGTTAAAAAACTTACAAACAGTGTAAAAATTACCTCAGAGTTTACAGATAACCTCTCAGATAAAATCATGAAAAATCGTCGTAAAATAGTTGCTCTTGTAAGAGATAGATATATTCAACTGCAAGGTCTGTTTGAGAGACGATACTCTCTTCTTTTTGATAGAGTGATAGCTTATGTTTCAGACCTTGATGTAGGTGTGAGTTCATCAAAAATAGCACAAATGTATAAACACTCACGTCCTATGATTGTTGAGGCGCATAATGATGAAAACTTTATGCAGATAATGCAGCTTCGTCATCCTCTGATTGAGATTCAAGAGAGAGGTGGAATCTACGTTCCAAATGACATAGTTATGGGTAATCGTGAGTATATGGACTTGCCACATCCCCAAACTGTAATGCTTGAAGTTGGTGTGCATGACGGACACGATATTAATGGTGTTTTACTCTATGGTATCAACTCAAGTGGTAAAAGTTCTTTGATGAAAAGTATAGGGATTGCAACTTTAATGGCTCAGAGTGGTTTCTTTGTAAGTGCAGCGGTTATGAAGTTTACTGTCTTTGATTCACTTTTTACAAGAATTGTTTCAAAAGATAATCTGGCAAAGGGACTCTCTACATTTGCAGTTGAGATGCTTGAACTTAAAAATATTTTCAATCGTTCAACTGCTCGCTCTTTAGTTCTTGGAGATGAGATAAGTCATGGTACAGAAACACTATCTGGTGTTGCAATAGTTGCAAGTGCGATAAATAAACTCGCAAAAACAAGATGTCTTTTTCTCTTTGCAACTCACCTGCATCAACTCTCAACTATGAGGGAAATAACAACACTTGATAATGTTGTAGATTTGCACCTAAGTGTTGAGTATGATGAAGAAAAAGATGCCTTACTGTTTAACCGCATACTTCAAGCTGGAAGCGGTAGTAGTATCTATGGTTTAGAGTTTGCAAAATCACTTCATATGGACAGTGAATTTTTAGATATAGCAAACCAAATTCGTAAGCGTTTAGCAAATGATTTTGATGAACTTGAACTTTTAGTAAAGAAGAAAAAAAGTAAGTATAACAAAGAGTTGTATGTAACGAAATGCGTAATTTGTGGAGCTGTTGCTGAAGATGTTCACCATATTTCTCAACGCTCACTCGCTGATAAAGCAGGTTTTATAGGACACTTTCATAAAGACAACAAACATAACCTTATCCCACTCTGTAAAGAACACCATAATCAGATACATGATGGAAAACTGAGAGTTGATGGTTTTGTTATGACATCAAATGGTTTAGAGTTACAGTTTGAAGAGCAGATGAGTAAAGTAGTTGAAACAAAAGTAATAGAACCTGAAATAAATGAGCCAAAAGAGGTTACTGAGGTCAAAGATGACGAACCTAAAAAATTCGTCTTAGATGATTGGTAGGGTTGGAAATATAGACTTAATAGGAAATATTGACAATTCCCCCCCCCCCATTTTTGGTTAATTTTAAAAC
>JAGGWO010000089.1 GCA_021157485.1 Sulfurimonas sp.
AGTAGTACTGATTCATATCTTTTTTAACTATTGGAGTATCACATCTCCAACAACAACCATCAACAACCTGCTCATTTGCAAGAACTGTCTGGTCATGTGGACACCAGTTCAGAAGACCTTTTTCACGATATAAAAGACCTTTTTCGAACATATCAATAATAAATCCCTGCTCAAACTTAGTGTATAACTCATCACTAGTTGCAAGCTCTCTTTTTTTAGAGAATGAAAAACCAAGAGATTTGAACTCATTTTTCATATAGTCAATGTTATCGTAAGTCCAACCTTTTGGGTGTGAACCATTTTTAATAGCTGCGTTTTCAGCAGGCATACCAAAACTGTCAAAACCGATAGGATGAAGTACATTTTTTCCCTGCTGACGATGATAACGTGCAAAAGCATCACTGATAGAGTAGTTTCTAACGTGCCCCATATGCAGACGTCCACTTGGGAAAGGGAACATACTTAAAATATATTTTTTCTCTTTAGTAAAATCTTCACTTGGTTCAAAACTATCATTTTGTGCCCAATACTCTTGCCATTTTTTTTCTATCGATTGAGAGTTGTATTCCAAAAAAATCTCCAAAAATTTTAATTATTCTGACTCTAAAAGAGTCTAGCTTTACAGAAAATCATTTAGTGATTTTATGCATAAAGTCTTTAGCCTAAAAGTGACCCAAGCGGTCTTAGCGTAACTAAATGGGCTTTTGCTCATTTAGTGTACAAATCATTAGTACTCTTCGTGTGATTTTGAGCTCTCTATGAGAACTAGAGCCATTGAGAATAGGTTTGCTATTAAAGCACCAATTGCAAGAGCAATTGCCCAGCTCATATTTCCAACAACTTCTACATATATAAATGCTGGAATAAGGTGTAAATCAGCCACTAATGATGATGCTAAAAGTTCTGCTGAAAGTAGGTTTCTTACACCAATTTTTAAAAATGTTGAAACAAGATTCAGACTAGCAGCTACAAATAGTGCTACCGAAGTGTGTTCGTATAAAAAGCCAGCTATCGATGTTAAACTCATTAAAGAGAAAAACACATAAATTACTTTACCCCAATCCATTAATTATTCCTTAATTTAATTCCATAAAATGAAGGAAACCCTCCATCTATTCTATCACGGTATTGGAAGTAATTCCACTACCTACGCTAACGCTGAGTTTACTTCGGCAGTAAGCCCGCGACACTAGTGTCTTATATTATTCGAATTTATTAGAGTGATTATACAAAAAGTATCTTAAGGGATGACTGAAGTTGTGTTTTAGGGGTATTTCAGTTTAAAAAATATAAAAACAAAAAGAGTAATGTAGTTGCAAGGCGCATAGAGAGAAAGTGCACTAATGTGCTCGACGAACTTGCGCCCTGACCGAAGGGAAGAAGTGCCCTTGGGGTGCAACGCAGCAAATGCGTTGCTATTTTTGTTTTTTACATTACGCCTGATTCATATTGGTCACGCATTCTCTGTTTTTCAGCTTCACGTTTAGCTTTTGCTGCTAATTTTTCATGGTAACCTTTAACATCAAAACCAAACCATAGTAAAATTGGAGAAGCAACAAAAATTGATGAGTATGTACCAACTACTACACCAACAAGTAGTGTAAATGCAAAAGCATGAATAATTTCACCACCAAACATAAAAAGCGTGAACACAACAAAGAAAGTTGTTAAAGATGTCAAAGTTGTTCTTGCTAATGTTCTAGTTACAGATTCATTAATTGTCTCTGCCAACTCACTATTTCTAGATTCAGTAACACCTTCACGAATACGGTCAAATACAATGATTGTATCATTGAGTGAATAACCCAAAATAGTAAGAAGTGCAGCTAAAACATCAAGATTCACATCAAGTCCAACAAGTGTTATAGCTCCTAAAGCAATTGAAATATCATGAATTAGTGCAAAGATTGAAGCAACCGCAAAACGCCACTCAAATCTAAATGCAACATAAATTAAAATACCTAGCATTGCTAAAAGAAGAGACATAATTCCCTTCTCTTTTAGTTCAGCACCAACTGTTGGACCGACTATATCAACACGACGTATCTCAAATTTTCCACTGCCCTTAAGTGCTTCACGTGTAACATCACCAATATCTACAGTAACACTTCCGGTTGTACTCTTCATACGAATAACAACCTCATCAGGAGATCCAAACTCAGTAATAGATGCACCTTTAAAAAGCTCATTACTTTTTAGTTTTTCACGCATTGTATCTATTGGTGCAGTTGTATCATATTTCACTTGAACAATTGTACCACCGGCGAAATCAACACCGTAGTTAAGACCTTTAGTTGCTAGTAAAGCATAAGAAGCAAGTACTAAAATAATTGAAAAAATCATAGCAATTTTAGACTTACCCATAAAATTAAAGGTTCTTGTATATTTAAAAAATTCCATAATTACCCCTTAATTCCAAACCAAAAACGGTTGTTTTTACTTTTAGAGATTTTACTTTCAAGCATCTGATAAATTCCATGAGTACCTAAAATTGCTGTAAGCATTGAAGCTAAAATACCGATACTCATCGTAATAGCGAAACCTTTAATAGCACCTGTTCCATAAGCGTAAAGAACCACTGATGCGATAAGAGTCGTAATATTTGCATCTAAAATAGCACGCATAGCATTTGAATATCCATCGTCTATCGCTTTATGCATAGATTTACCCTCATAAATAAGCTCACGTATTCTCTCAGAGATAATAACATTGGCATCAACTGCCATACCAACAGTTAAGACAATACCAGCCATACCTGGAAGCGTCAGGGTTGCACCAAAGAGACTCATTACAGCAAGCAATATAAAGAGGTTAGCAATAAGTGCGATATTTGCAATAATACCAGCCATACGGTAATAAACAATCATAAAAATAATTACTAAAACAAATCCACCAATAAGTGCCACTAAACTCGCTTTAATACTATCAGCACCAAGGCTTGGTCCAACTGAACGTTTTTCCATCAAGTAAATTGGTGCTAAAAGTGAACCTGAACGAAGAGCAATAGCTAAATCTTTTGCTTCCATTACACTATAGTTTCCAGAAATCTGTCCACTACCACCACCAATACGTTCATTGATATTTGGAGCAGAGTAAACTTTCCCATCAAGAACAACAGCTAAACGCTTACCAACACTTTTACCAGTAAAGTCACCAAAAATCTCAGCACCCTCTGCATTCAACTTAAAGTTAATTAGAGGTCTGTTATTTTGATCAAAGCCCATAGAAGCATCTGTCAACATTCCACCATCTAAAATAGGAATCTCACGTACAAGATATTTAATAGCTGGATTTTTTGCATCTTCTAAAATCACATCACCATACTCAGCTGCATCTGCATTACTCATATTGTAAACACGGGCTGCTCTATCTTCATCAACTGCCATAAGCTCAAGCTTTGCCGCACGTGAGATAAGTTCACGAGCACGCTGCTCTTCCTCTTGCGTTTTAATACCAGCTAACTGAACAAGAATTTTCTCATCACCTTGACGTGCAACTACAGGCTCAGTAAGACCGAATTGGTCAAGTCTATTTCTAATAGTCTCAATAGCTTGAGAAATAGCTTCTTTTTGAGTTTTTATAACTTCTTCAGGCGTTAAACTAAGAGTTAAAAGTTCCCCGGTGCCAGTAACATCCGAACCTTCAACTTCTGCTAAAAACTCTTTTACTTTAGGAAGTTCATCACTGTCGAGAACTTCAAAACTCACACTTGACTCATCAAATGTCAGATTATCAATCAAAACATCTTCTCGCTCTGCAAAGTGCTTAACACTTGCAGCAATAGATTTAATGCGCGACTTGACAGCTTCCTCAGTTTTAACACCAAGAAGCATATGAAGTCCACCTTGAAGGTCAAGACCTAAGGTGATTTTTTTACCATCTTGCGTTTGAAGTAGAGATGGAGCAGAAAATACAATACCGAAAATTATCGCTAATGCGAATATGACTATGCGATAATTAAGCTTCATCCTCATACTTTTTAGAGATAGAATCTTTTGTAATTTTTGTTATAACATCGTCGTTCATTTTTACGCTTAAAAACTTCTCTTCAACTTTATGAATAACTACAATAAAGCCGCCATTAGTGATAACTTTATCACCTTTAGAGAGTGCATCTATCATTGCTTGTCTTGACTTAGCCTCTTTTTGTTGTGGGCGAATAATCACAAAATACATAATTGCAATTAAAAATACGAATGGTAATAGTTGAGAGATAATATCCATGTTCTAGCTTCCTTTATTTAGTAAAATTGCGGAGATTATACAGAAGTTATTCTAAAAGGCTGTTAAATTGAGTACAATTCCATCATGAACAGAACAATACAAACGATTTTATTTGGAATTTTAACTGCACTTTTATTTAGTGCATTTATATATTTTGAAGAGTATGCCATTACAAATAAATTTCTCAACACTATATTTGGAATTGGAGCATTAGCTCTTTTCCTCTACATTCCAAAGCGCTCTATCTTAATTGCTGGTTTTCTCATAGGCTTACTCTGGTTCTATTGGATAGGCTATAGTTTTGAGTATCAGGGTGTTGGATATATGACACCGATTATCACTTTAAGTTTTGCCGTTATTTATATGCTCTTTTTTGCTCCACTTTATTTCACTAACAAAGCCTACATACGCGCTATTTTACTTTTTGGACTAAGCTTTTTTGAGCCTTTTGATTGGAACTGGTTACAGATTGAGCTAATTTTTGTAGATAGCTATATAGGAGTTTTCAAATACCAGTTAATTATTGTTTTAGCCTCACTCTCACTTATCCAACATGTTAAAAAACCCTACAAATTCACACCTCTTCTACTTATCTTTTTAGCTTTTAACTTTAATTCGCCTACACAAAAAGAGACTGACTTAAAAATAAAGCTTGTGCACACAGATATCAAGCAAGATATAAAATGGAAAAGAGAAACTTTAACTCCAACTGTAGAAATGGCTTACCAAGAAATCAGAAACGCAGTAGAAGATAAATATGATGTTATTGTATTTCCAGAATCAGTTTTTCCTCTTTACATGAATAGGTCACCAAGACTTCTTGAATCTCTTCTATACCTCTCCAAAGATATTACAATTATTGCCGGTTCACTTCTCAATGAGAATGGACTAAACTATAACGTTACTTATATGTTTCAAGATACTCAATATGAGGTGGCAAAAAAATTAGTTTTAGTTCCTTTTGGAGAGTATATTCCACTTCCTAAATTTGCACAAAAATTCATTAATGATACTTTTTTTAGTGGCGCTAGTGATTTTGTTGTAGCAGATCAACCAACTGACTTTATTATCAAAGGTGTAAAATTTAGAAACGCAATCTGCTACGAAGCAACATGTCAAGAGATATATGAAGGAGATGTTGATTTTATAATTGCTACAAGTAATAACGCTTGGTTTACACCTTCCATTGAGCCAACTCTACAAAAACTGCTACTTCGGTACTATGGACGTAAAAATGGTGTTACAATATACCACTCAGCCAACTACAAAGGAAGCGGTATAGTCCAATAATAAAGACATTTAAGTATAATGAGTCAAAATAAAACTATTATGATCTATTATTAAGGACTCCCCTTTGATTGTTAACTTAAAAAATCCAAACTTATATAACAACCGTGAGCTTTCATGGTTACAGTTTAATACGAGAGTTTTAAAACAAGCTCAAGATGAGTCACTTCCACTCTTAGAACGTCTAAAGTTTCTTGCTATTTACGGTACAAATTTAGATGAATTTTATATGATCCGTATTGCAGGTCTTAAAAAACTTTTTGCTGCTGGAATCATTGTTTCAGGTGCAGATAAACTAACACCTCTGCAACAACTTAAAGAGATTAGAAATTATTTACATCAAGAACAACAAGTTGTTGAACACTGCATGGGTGGAATTCTTAAAAATCTAGAAGATGACGGGGTTAGTATCAAGTCATACGATGAAGTAAACCAAAATGAAAAAAACACTTTAAATAGATACTTTAAAGAAGAGATTTATCCTGTAATTATTCCTATTGCCATTGATGCTACACACCCATTTCCTCACCTAAATAATCTAAGCTTTGGTCTTATTGTAAAGCTCAGTGATGATGACGATAAAACTATTGAAAGATTTGGAATCATTCGAGTTCCTCGCGTTTTAAGTCGTTTTATCGAACTTGATAATGGTACTTATATCACTATTGAGAGTTTAGTAGCACAGCACGTTGAAGAACTTTTTCCGGGATACTCCCTTATTAAGTATGCTTCCTTTCGAGTAACAAGAAACGCAGATATGGAGATAGAAGAGGAAGAAGCTGATGACTTCTTAGAGATACTTGAAGAGGGTCTTAAACTTCGTCGTAAAGGTGAGATGGTAAGACTTGAAATCGGAAGCAATGGGGATGAAGAGATTACTAACTTTTTTAATCGCCATACAAATGTGTACAAAGATGATATATATAAATTTCATACATTCTTAAATCTCTCTAGTCTCTGGCAGATTGTTGGAAATAAAGATTTTGCTCATCTTCTACTTCCACCTTTTAAACCAAAAAGCTTACCGCCATTTGATTCTAATGAAAATATATTTACAATACTAGAAAAGCAAGATGTACTTCTTTACCATCCATATGAGAG
>JAGGWO010000234.1 GCA_021157485.1 Sulfurimonas sp.
ATATAACATATAATACAATAATTTATTTAATTTACTCTACTAAGGACTCTTTGAAATATCTCTCAATATTCATATATGTTCTACCCGCATGGTCTTTAAAAATCAGATGGCTTTTGTTAAGTTTAGATATATGGTCTACTCCTATTACCGCTAAAAGATTACGAATTCCTGAGAGAAGTTGTTCATGATATGAGGCTACATTTATAGCCTTTTTCTCAACCAAAAATGAAGCACGTTTGCTTTTATCTTGAGTTGCCAATCCTACAGGACAAGCCTTTCCATGTGCACCAGAACACTCACGTGCACGAATACATCCTGCACTCATCATAAATGCTCTTGCAATGGCTACATAATCAGCACCTAACCCAAAAAGAACTATGGCATCATCAGGAGTTAAAAC
Organism: Sulfurimonas sp.; assembly: GCA_021157485.1. Taxonomy (GTDB): domain Bacteria; phylum Campylobacterota; class Campylobacteria; order Campylobacterales; family Sulfurimonadaceae; genus Sulfurimonas. The sequence goes on from JAGGWO010000234.1 coordinate 401, forward strand.
TTTCTCACTTGCAATCAGCTTCACTCTATCTCTAACACCTGCGTTTCTCAAGCTTGTATCTGCTAAATAGAGTGCTTTAGAGATAATCATTCCTACACTCATCATCATCTCTAAAGGAGCAGCTCCACTTCCTCCGTCTCCACCATCTATAGTAATAAAATCCGGATATGCATTTGACTCCTCATCTATACGTTTTTTAATAAGATTTGCATACTCATCAAACGACTTTTGAGAAGAGATAACTATCTTTACACCAACTGGTTTCTCTGAGAGTTCTTTAAGTCTTCCTATAAAATCAAACAACTCCTCTAAAGTTTTTGCATAAGGAAATTGATTTGGAGAAAAAAGGTCCTTATATGGTTTTACTCCACGATAATAAGCGATATCCTCACTTACTTTTGAGCCAAGAAGTTTTCCACCTGTCTGCTTAGCTCCTTGTGCCATTTTTATCTCTGTCATTTTTGCAAAACGCATGACCTTCTTATATCTTTGCTCCTTAAAGTTGCCATCTTTATCACGTACACCGTAGAGACCACTTCCTATTTGAAAAATAATATCGGGCATATCATCAGGAACCTGTGAAGGAAAAACCTCAATTGGAGCTTCCCAATTTACTCTATAAAAAAGTAACTCTTTTAAATCAAATAAGAAACTATCAGGAGCTGTAGCTGTTATAACCATATGCTTATAAACTTTTTGTGCTGTTACCCTATTAATAAAAAACTTTAAAACCTTGTAAACAGTTTTTGCAAATATAGTCCCCTCATATATTTCAAAGAACTTGCACTCTCTTGTATATTTATGTGTGTAAAAAAAGTTTGAAGTCAAGCTCCCCTCTCCAGTGTTTATAGGAAACTTACCAAGGTATGCACCTTTAGTAAAAGCACGGGTACCCTCTGGTGAAATCGCGCCATCACTCATGGCACTTCTTCCAAAAACTGACTTTGTTTTAAAAGGGTTAGGTGAACTCTCCCCAAAAGTGACACTAAAATCATCACTTACATCCTGCGTATTTAAAACACAGTTGGCATTTTTGATGGAGAGTCTCGCACTCTTTTGAGGCTGTCCTGGAGAAAATGAAGCATAAGCAGATTTTCGCTCAGCTGAGTCATAAACCCATTTTACTTTATCAAATGATTCATAAAATTTTTCATCTCCAAAGTATTGTCGCATTGGATTACGAAGAGCGTAAAAAACATAACGAAGTCGGCCAATAAGTGGATAATTTATTAGTAATTGATTCTCTCTTTGAATATATCTATCATAGATAAAAAGTATGATAGATACAACTATAAAAAGTATCGTAAAAGCATTAAACAAAAAAGAAAAAAGAGGAAAATTATGCTCTCCTATCTTGCTAGTAAAACTAAACAGAGCTTCCATGTTTTAACTTTTCTCACCAAATATAAATCTATCAAGAGAAAACTTGCCAGCACCGTGAGAGAAAAATACCAGAAGAAAAAGCATATAATAGAGTGGTATTTCAAAACCATTATCCCCTGCTGAAAATCCATGTGGTAGATGCACCGTTACAATAGCGACAATCATAACAACTATAAGTGGGATAGAAATCGCTCTTGTTAAAAGTCCCAGAGTCAGCAACACGACACCTAAGACTTCTGTACTTGCTGCCATATAAGCGTTGAGTGTTGGAAATGGAATACCCATAGACCCAAACCACTCCGCAACTGAGCCTATATCTTTCCACTTCATCATAGCTGGTTCATAAAAGCCATAAGCCACTATAATTCTTGCAAAGAGCAAGGCTAAAGATTTACCATACTCGCTTAAACGGGAAAATTCCATATAAATATTTTTAAATAACATGATAAACTCCTCAATTTATATACTCAAATTGTAGCCATCCTTTGTGCAGTAAACGTGTAGTAATTTGAGCACGGCAGTTACAATTCAAATGCTTTAGATTAAAGTTGTTTTGGGGAAGTTAGAATAAAAAAAAGAGGTAGAGATATAAACGCAAGAGAAAAAATCTCTGCGTTTATTTTAGATATGTGTTAAATCAACCACATTTCCCTTGTCCACATTTCATGGCTTTCTTAGGGGCTTTTTTCTCGCCACCACATTTTGTTGCAGCTTTTTTTGAATCACCACACTTGCTAGCTTTTTTATTAGCTCCACATTTTGAAGCTTTTTGACCACCACACTTACCTGCCGGTTTTTCCATAGACTCTCCACACTTGCCCGTTGCACTTAGAGATGTAGCTCCCATTCCTGTAAACAATGCTGCACCAAGTAATAGTGCTGTTAAATTTAACTTTTTCATTTGTTATCCTTTAAAATTGAAGTTCTAAAAGTATTGTACTTGCAAAGTGTGTATTGTTTGTGTAGCAATTTCTTTTATTTAAAAGCATTGCTTTTATTAGCTTCAGGGGGTTGTAGGGACGAAGAGTCCCTGCCACTATAATGGGCTTTTGCTCATTATAGTGCGTAACATCAGTTAATATATCTCTTTAACGCGACCAACTTCACCACTCATCAGACGCACTTTTATACCATGAGGGTGCTTTGGCGACTTAGTCAATATATCTCTAACTATCCCATCTGTAAGCAGTCCTGTATCTTGATCTTGCTTTAAAACTATCGCTACACTCTGACCAGATTTTATATTTTTTCTCTCTTCTCCACTTAACATAACAGACTCCATTTTTAATTCTTAGTGCAATTATAGTCAAAAGCTTGTATAATTTCATATACTATATTAAGGCAGAACTATCATTTTAAGCAAAGAGACTCTTTTAGAGCAATTCCGATCATTTTATAAAGAGCATAAACCTAAAAACTTTGAAGACGCGTTAGAAAAGTTTGCTATTTTTGGTGGTGTTGGCTGGGGTGAAATCGACACTTCAAAACCATCAATGGAACTTATCGAAAAGCTTATCTTGCCAGACTTTAGATATATCAGAAATGACGTGACTGAACTTACAACAGGTATGCCACTTTATCACTCTATCTTAACGGGTATTGCTATGGGTGATGGTCAAACGCACACAGCTTACAAACGTGCCAACACTTCGGCTGAAGTTGGTGCAAACGCAGTAGAAGAGTTATGTGAAACTGGAATTATCAGACTTGAAAAATCTAAAAAAATATTTACTTCTTGGAGTGAAAATGAGACGGTTTCAAACAAGCTCTTTTTCACTTCCCCATTTTTAAGATTTTGGTTTGCCTTTGTTTCTCCTCTTTTTAAAGGTGTACGTGATGGTGATTTTAAAGAGGTTCGTGAGAGATTTGCCAATAGACAAAGCGAATTTCTTCAACTTCCATTTGTAGAGCTTTCCCAAGAAGTTTTAAAACTTAGCATGAAAGAGGATCCCATAGTTGAAATCGGGACTTATTGGGACAATAAGATAGAACTCGATATCTATGCCAAAACTAAGTCTGGAAAAACTATTGTTGGTTCTTGTAAATACACAAACTCTAAAGTCAAAAAAAGTGAACTTACGCGCCTTCAAGAAATCTGTGCAAACGCAAAGATAGAAGCTGATATCTTTGTCCTTTTTTCTAAGAGTGGGTATTCAAATGAACTCAAATCCCTTAAAGGTGAAAATCTAAAACTTTTCACTATCAAAAACTTTAAAAAATTAGTAGAATAATGATAAGAGCAAAGCTCAATGCAGGGAGGCACTAAATGCCGAGTCGTAGTAAAAAAGTTTTACTGCTTCATGGTTGGGGTGGAAGTAATTTTCCACATTGGCAGAGTTGGTTAGCTGGAGAACTAGCCAAAGATTATGGAAATGTTAGCTTTTTAAGATTTAGTAATTATGATTTTCCTGACTTTAGCACTTGGAAAAAAGAGCTCACTGCTCACCTAAAAGATTTCAGACCAGATATAGTTATTTGTCATTCAGTTGCAAACACTCTCTGGTTTCATCTTTGTAATACAAACACAATTGAGAAAGTACAAAAGCTATACCTTGTAGCACCACCTTCAAAGAAGTGTGACATAGTTGAACTTGAGAGCTTTTTTCCATTAGAGATGCCAAAAAATGCACATGCAAACGAAACGATACTTGTCACCTCAACAGATGATCCCTATATGAGTATGGATGAAGCTAAAGAGCTTCAAGACTCACTTGAAGTTGAGATGATTGTTTTGCAAAACGCAGGGCACATAAACGCAGATAGTGGCTATGGTGAATGGCCATGGATATTAGAAAAAGTAAAAGAGGATATGAAAAATGACTGAAACAGTAGAAGAGTTAGAGTCAGAGCTACAAGAGCTCTATTTAAATATGGACGACCTCGCAGAAAAAGTTCAACTAAAAGAGCTAGATGCTTACGAAGGTTTTATGCAATCAGAAAAGTATAAAAATAAAATCGTCGAGATAGGTAACGCATTAAAAGAGAGAGGGATAGATATCACTACTAGAACTGAGTAGATATCTATCTAGGCGTAAACATCCAAAAGTTGATTTGATTCGACAGTTGGAGCAACTTCACTTACTTGTGTAGCTTCAAAGCTTTGAGCACTACTGAGCGTTTCATTAACTACTGGTGCACTCTGCCCAGATAATGTAGAAGCAGATGAACTATCCTCTCGTTTTACACTGGGGTCTGGACGACCAACTTGCACCTGACTTGAATAAGGTGATTGGAATATATAACTACCTACATTCATAATATCCTCCTCTTAACTATTGAAGAATTTCACTTCCATTTTGATTTTCTTGATACTTAGCATATGCTTCAACAGCATCATTCTGTTTTTGAACATCACGAAGAGTCTCTATTACATTAGCTGTAGAGTTGCCTAAATCTACATCACTATCAGTTGCAACTGAAAGATAAATCTCTACTTGTGACTGTTTAGATTGATGCGCTATATAGTCAGCACCATTTTCTCTTCTTTGGTCCTGTTTTGCTTGCGTTCGTGCCTCAGCTTCTGCCGTCTTATCTTCTTGTGCATTAGCAACACTGTTTTGCCCTTGAGGCGTTAATACAATCTCATCATCATTACGAATCAGGTTACCCTGACTCGCTTCATATATCTCCCCATTACCATATGTTGGCTCTTTTGGCTCAACAGGAGTTGTAATAGGCTTTTGATGCATATTCATAGTCCCAAAACTATTTGTTTGGCTTGATACTTCCATGAAGTCCTCCTCATAACAGTACTCTTATTAACCCATTATATCATAATCTGTTTTTATGATAAATAAATAATTAAAGTACTATTTCATCCTACTACATAACAATTTCTACCACTGTTTTTTGCAGCATACAGAGCATTATCAACTCTTTTAAAAAGTGTCTCTTCGGTATCTCCATCTACATAAACAGAAAGTCCAAAGGATACTGTTACTCTATTAACAGGTGAAAAATCTACCTCTGCTATCTTTTTTTGAAGTTTTTTTGCAAGTTTTTCTAGAATATTTACAGTTGCATAATTTACAATAATAACAAACTCTTCACCACCCCATCTTGCAACAAGATCATCCTCTCTGACATTACTTACAAGTGCATCTGCTAATTTCTTCAAAATCTCATCACCAACAGCATGCCCATAGTTGTCATTTATAAGTTTAAAATGGTCAATATCTATCAACATAAGCCCAAATTTTTCCTTATATCTCTGTGCACCTTTTATCTTTAAACATACTCTTTTAATATACTCGCTTCTGTTATAAAGAGCCGTTAACGTATCATGTGTTGATATATGTTCGAGTTCCTGAGTAGTTACTTTTACAAGATGAGTCAATGCTTTTTTGACTACATCAACACTCTGTACTTTTGTCTTCTTTAGAACTCTTTTTTTAACAGTTGAAGATTCTGAGAGGGCCAAAAACGTAGTTGTCACATTTAAAAGCTCGATAATATTAGATGTATGAAAATACTCCCCATATGTGAAAAAACCTGAAGTATGAGCCAAGGATTCAAGTATATTCAACTCATCATCAAGCTTGCCTCCCATCAATGCTTTTCTTGCACTGCATGAATAAACAAATATTGACTCGGCTGGAAACTTACTAAACTCATTAAAATAATTTCCAACATCACCGGAAATTTCTTCAATATTTCCAAAACTGAATCGTACACTATCTCCCTCTTCAAAATTTCCTGCAAACATCAAAGAGTCATCTTCCATTTTAACAATAGGGTCTCTTGCAATATAAATATCATCTTTTTTTATAATCAGCGGAAATTCCATAGCTGATTCGGGAAGATTTTTAACGGCATCATTACCAAGATATTTTCTATAAATATCTAAAATCGGTATGCCATCAAGTTCATACAAAATATTATTATCTACTTTAGTAACCGTCATATCTTTACCGATTGGTGTCCAGTTTAAAATATAATCATTATTTACAATTAACTCTTTTGAATTTAGTGTTGCTATTACACAGCCATTTTCACTATAGTTTTTTTCATCAAATACATACGTTTTTTTAAAATTGTTGTTATCCCCGGCTCGTCCACCGGCTATAACTGCTTCTTGTTTTAATGTATAAATATCTTTTAGTAGTTTTTCTGCATTACTTTTAAGACCATCACTAAATATAATCAAAACTTTTGTATCATCTGTAATTAAGTCATTTACAACATCACTTAATTTAAAATTATCATCCAAGTTGTAAAAATTTGATTTTACGATAGTGCTCTCAAATATGCTAAAGGAAATAGTTACTGTATTAGCATAAACTTTTCCCAAACATATCTCACCACTCGTCGTAGTTCCGATAATATTTGCATCTGGAAGTAACTCTTTAATAGTGCTTGATAAATCAAGACTTTTTTTCTCATCGATAACACCGCTGAAAATCTGTACAAGAATATTTTTACTTTTATTTATTGAGTTTGAAGATATAAAGTCTTTTAATGACTTTTTATCTTTGAACTGGGTATTAAAACTTTGCATAATCAACCCCTTTAAACAATTATATCACTTTAAGATTATGAAATTTATAAATAACTAAGCCACCAATCTTTTCGTCTTGCTTTTAACTGGGCAAACCAGCGGGATGGATAGTA
>JAGGWO010000014.1 GCA_021157485.1 Sulfurimonas sp.
GCTATTTATATTTATTGAGCAGAGTTTTGGAGTTGTTGTTGATGAGAAAACTTTTTCCTCTATGATGATTATGAAAGAGCTTTATGAGTACATAGAAAAAAATAAAAAGTTTGTAAAAAGTTCTGAAAAAAGTTTAAAAGATGTTTTAAAAGAGCCAATAGATAAAAAGCTACAATACTCTCCATGGATAATGTATCTCTATAAAACCTTGATGTATCCACTCTTTAAAATATATTTTCGACTCGATATTAAAGGGTGTGAAAATATTCCAAACTCGGCCTGTATTATTGCTCCTTCACACCAAAGTATGTTAGATGGTTTTTTGGTTGAGGGAACCCTTCCATATAAAATTTTAAAAAATACATTCTTTTTGGCCTATAAAAATGTGTTTGGAACCGCGATATTAAAGCCAATCGCTGATAATGGTCAGACCATTCTTATAGATGCAAATGAAAATCTTAAACAGACTATGCAGTATTGTGCACTTCCACTTAGAAATAATAGTAATCTTGTGATATTTCCAGAAGGTGCTAGAAGTAGAGATAGAAAACTTCTTGAATTTAGACCATTTTTTGCCATGCTTTCAAAAATATATAACGTTCCGGTTGTTCCGGTTGTAATAGATGGAAGTTTTGAAGCTCTAAGAAGCGGAACATTATTTCCAAAACCATATAAGATTAAAATCAAATATTTAGAGCCTATCTATCCAGATAAATTAAGTGTAGAAGAGATTGTTGAAAAAACTAAAGATAAAATAGCTCAAGAGATGCAATAAAATCTAGTTTTAATCTAGTACGCTTCTTGAGTCTTTAGCTATTTTTTTCTCATCAACGAAGTATAATAGAGTTGCTCCTAAGATGAAAAATATTGCGATTGAAGCGATGGAAAGACGAGAGTTTTGAGTGAAAAGAGCTACAAAGGCTATTAGTAGAGGGCCTAGAATTGCTGCAAATTTTCCTAAAAAATTGTAAAAACCAAAGAATTCAGCTGAATGAGTTTGGGGAATCATTTTTGAGTAATATGAGCGACTGAGTGCTTGAATGCCACCTTGAACCAGTGCTATCATCACTGCTAAAATATAAAACTCATGACTTTCACTCATCCTTGTAGCCCAAAAAATTATAAAAAGATAGATACCAATTGCTACATAAAGCATCTTTTTTGTGTTCCAAAGTTGTGCTAGTTTTGCAAATATAAGTGTTGAAGGAAAACCTACAAACTGAACTATAAGAAGTGCTAAAATTAGATCACTTGAGTTAAATCCTATAGCCATTCCATAATCAACTGCCATTCTTATAATTGTATCAACACCATCAATATATAACCAGTAAGCTATTAAAAACAGCAGTAAACCTCGAAGTTTTTTGATTTTACTAAAGGTATTTTTGAGTCTTAAATATCCATCAACTAATGCTTTTTTTGTGCCTACATTCTCTTTTTGTGTTTCTTCTACATAAAATAGAAGAGGAAGAGAAAAGAGTGCCCACCATAAAGCGACACTTATAAATGAAGCTTTTATAGCCTCTGCCTCACTTGTGAATCCAAAGAAGGAAAAATCTTGCAGCATCCATACATTTATACTAAACAGAATTCCTCCACCAAGATAGCCAAATGCAAAGCCAAGTCCTGAGATAAAATCTACATTTTTCTCATTTGAAACTGAGGGAAGCAGACCATCATAAAAGGTGTTTGAGCCCATAAAACCAATGTTGGCTAAGACATATATAAAGGTTGCCATCTGCCAATCACCTTGGCTAACAAAGGAGAGCGCTAAACTCATTAAAATTCCAAGATATGCAAAGATAAATAGAAATCTCTTTTTAAGTGAGGCTTTGTCAGCTATAGCACCGAGTAGGGGAGCTATTAGTACTACGATAAGGCTAGATATAGAGTTTGCAAATCCAAGTTGTGCAGTACTCATTGTTAAGTCAGATTCAGCACTATAATATGATTTGAAAAATAGTGGAAAAAAACCAGCCATAACTGTCGTGGCATAAGCCGAATTCGCCCAGTCGTAAATTGCCCAAGAATATATACTTTTTTTATTATCCATTAATATATGATACAATAATCTATGAATTTTATAGAACTTTTTAAGAAAAAATCACTTATAGCAGCACATAGAGGAGCCAGTTCAGTTGCGCCGGAGAATACTCTTTTGGCTATGAAAAAAAGTGTAGGAGAGTGTGATTTTATAGAGATTGATGTGCAATTAAGTAGTGATGGTGTTGCAGTTGTTATGCATGATGAGACTTTAATTAGAACAACAAATATAGTTCAGCTGGATATGTATAAAAATCGTTATCCATATAGGGTAAGTGAATTTACATTAGATGAACTAAACAGTCTTGATTATGGTCATGGAGAAGCTCTGTTAACTCTTAGAAGGGCTTTGATATTTATAAAAGAAAATTCTCTTTATTTAAATGTAGAGATAAAAGATGCAAAAAAGTATTTTACTAATGCAAAGATAGTTTTAACAGTTTTAAATGAGATTCAAAAGTTAGGTGTAGAGAGTCAAATTTTAATATCTTCATTTAAAGGTGAGTATCTTAAAATAATAAAAAATCTATCTCCAAATATACCAACAGCATTTTTGGCTGATGATAAACATCATAGTAATTTAATAGAGTATCTCAATGATTTAGATGTAGATGCATATCATATAAATAAAAAGCTTCTCAATAAAGGGTTGATAGATAAGCTAAACACAGAAGGTATTCTTGTTGGTGTATATGTAGTAAGTGATGAACAAGAGCAAAAAAGATTTTTTGAAATGGGTGTATATGCAGTTTTTTCTGATTTAGTGATTTAAAACTCAATAAAGGCCTTGATACTACATTTTATAGTTAACTTAAGTTGTATTTAACTATCATAAAGTATATCAACAAAGGAGATACCGAGATGAATAAGACAAAAGTTAAAAAAATTGTTAAAAAAGAGATAAAGGCTATGCTTAAAAAAGAGCTGAAGCAGGATATTAAGAAAAATATCAAGAGCTATAAGAAAAAAGAGAAGAGTGAGAAGAAAAAGAAATAGTTCGAAATCTTTTCCACTTTGAATTAAGTCTATTTTTATTAAGTGATGAGTGGAACAAATCTGAAGCCGTAGTGTTCTACGGCTTCCACTTCTCCATCTTCTTTTTTTGTAATCTCATAAATTGAATTTTTGACTGGAATAACAAGTTTCCCACCAATCTTTAACTGTTCTACCAAACTATAAGGAAACTCACTAGCCGCTGCAGAAACTAAAATACGATCAAACTCTTTACCAACTATGCCTAGTTTACCTGTTGCTTGAATAATTTTACTATTTTGAAATCCATACTTTTTGAGATTATTATTTCCAAATTTTACGAGTGAGTCAACTCTTTCAAGACCAGTAACAGAACCTTTATCTCCTACAATAAAACTAAGAAGTGCAGTTGTCCAGCCCGAGCCGCTTCCTATGTCTAAAATATCATCTCCCTCCTTGGGAGAAAGCATCTCCAGCATCATAGCCACTGTAGCTGGTTGAGAGATAGTCTGCTGATATCCAATTTGTAAAGGGTAGTCTTCATATATATCTGAGATAGTTGGGTCTAAAACAAAATCTACTCTATCTATATATCTAAAGGCTTCTATAATAGTAGTTGATTTTAAAGTATCTTTACTTATGAGGTGGTTAATTAAATCAGTATTAGAAATCATACTTTACTAGCCATTTTTAGATATAAAATAACACTGATTCCTGAACTTCCTAGTACCATTGCCATAATAACTATCTGATACCTCACAGCAACTAGTGGATCTACTCCTGATAAAATTTGTCCCGTCATCATACCAGGAAGTGCAACAATTCCTACTGCTAGAAATGTGTTTATTCTAGGTATCAAGGAGGCTTTAAACGCAATCTTTTTAGCTTCTTCTCTTGTTAAAAGTTTTAACTCTTTCTCAAGCCTTTCCGCCGCTAGAGAGATGGCGTTCATAGAGTTTGCATAGATCATTCCGGCTATAGGTACAACATATCTTGGTTCATAAAATGGTGTTAAATCTAAGACAAACTCTATAATTAAGACAAGGTTTATCGTTCCTCCTACCATTATTGCAAAAAGAATAATAAAATATGTAGAGACATTCCTTTGCTCAACATTTCTTAAAGCAATGAAACTTGCCATAATAATCATAAATACAATGATGAAAAAACCTAGGTACCATGAGTCGTTTTTGAAGATATAGACTAGAGCATATCCTATCAGTATAAGCTGAACAACCATTCTAAGAGTTGCATAGAGTATTTCAGTGGAGTTATCTGTCCACTTGTAGTAGTAATATCCGACAACAGTTAGTGGAAGAAGCATATAAAGAAGATTTTGGACTGGAATCAACTCCATGGTACTAGACAACCAATGTTTCTATATTAACAAGTTCGACACGGTCACAATCTTTTTTAAATAGTTTCTTTGTAGTCGCATCTTCTTCTGCTAAAGTCAATATGTCAGCAAAATCATCTTTTAAAACCTCAAGTGTATGTACATCTTTTATAGTGGATATTTTAAGTGATGCATTTTCATCTACTGTAGAAAGTTCTATGTTTCTTAAACCTTTTGCAAACTCACTTTTAATGGCCTTCATGACTTTTTCATTTGAGAGTAAGTCTACTAAAGAAACATCTCTGTTTAAGTCTGCTTTGCATAAAATCTTATATGTAACAATAATATTACCATCCATAATCTTTAACCTCCGCTTACGCTTTTCCTACAGTATAGCTAATCTAAACTTATCACGTTATATGATATGATAGTGAAAAGGGGATATTATGTCTCACGTAGCATGGTTAAGTAAAGAGGTTAAAAGCGGAAAGATTTTGTGTGAAGCATGTTCGCAGGCTTGTGTGCTTGAAGAAGGCGAATATGGCATTTGTGGCGTACGAAAAGTCGAAGATGGAGAGTTGAAACTGCTTGTATATGGTTTGGCTGCAGCTGTAAATGTTGATCCTGTAGAGAAAAAACCTATGTTTCATTTTCTTCCAAACTCAAAAGTATTCTCTTTTGGAACTGTTGGATGTAATTTTTCTTGTAAATTTTGTCAAAATCATGATATATCACAGTACCCAAAAGAACATGGGCATAATATCACGGGTGAAGAACTTTCTCCCTCAAGAGCTGTTGAACTTGCGTTAGAGTATGATTGTGACTCTATAGCTTACACATACAACGAACCGATAGTATTTTTTGAATATACCTACGACACAGCAAAACTAGCCCATGAAAAAGGTTTGAAAAATATCTATGTCACTAGTGGCTATGAAACACATAAGGCGATAGACCTTTTAGAACCATATATAGACGGGATGAATATAGACATCAAATCTTTTTCAAATGAGTTTTATAAAGAGATATGTGGTGCCAGACTCAAGCCAGTACTTGAAGCAGTCCGATATGCTCACTCTAAAGGAATATGGATAGAGATTACAACTCTGCTCATTCAAGGTAAGAATGACTCTGATGAAGAGATAAGGGAGATTGCAAAATTTATAGCTAGTATTGATAAGTCTATACCTTGGCATCTCTCTGCATTTCATCCAATGTATAAAATGCTTGACACTCCAAGAACTCCAGAGAGTACACTGTTGAGAGCCTATAAAATAGCACAAGAAGAGGGTCTAAAATATATTTATATGGGTAATGTTGATAATGAAAAACATGAGTCGACTTACTGTCCTAAGTGTTCTAACTTAGTGATTAAACGCAGTGGGAGAATAGGGCAGTATGTAGATAATAAATTAGAAGAGAATGGAACTTGTCCATACTGCTCTAATATTTTAGAAGGGATTTGGAGTTAATCTCTACTGAAAAGAAGTAGCACCATCGATAACAATAACTTGACCAGTTAACCATGAAGCTGCATCTGAACATAGGAATGAACAAGCTCCTGTTAAGTCAGTTGCGTCACCCATACGTGAAAGTGGAGAGCGTTTAACAACTTCTGCTTTTACCTCTTCGTAGTTAGGGAAAGCTTTTAATGCATCAGTATCGATTGGACCACCACTTACTGCATTTACACGAATGCCTTTTTCACCAAGCTCTGCCGCTGCATACTTAACCATAGTCTCAACAGCAGCTTTGTTTGTACCGTGACCTGCGTAGTTTGGAGTGTAAACTAAGTTACCAGTTGAACTCATAGAGATGATAGAACCACCACCAGTAAGCTCCATACGTTTTGCAGCTTCTTGAGCTCCAACAACGAATGCTGAAACAGTTGCAGTATAAATATTTGTTAAACCTTTTGGTTTAAGTCTCATAAATGGTGCAAAACCACCAACAACAGCACGACCAGAGATGATTGCGTTTGAGATGAAGTAGTCAAGTCTATCGAAATCTTCGTCAAACTCTTTATAAACATCTTTATAAGTTAAAGGCTCCATAATGTCTAGTTTATAAGCACGAGATTTTACACCGTAGTTAGCTTCTAAATCAGCAACGATTTCATTAGCAATGTCTGCGTTTGATGCATAAGTAAACGCAACGTCACAACCTTTAGATGCAAACTCATAAACGATTGCTTTACCGATACCACGAGTACCACCAGATATAAATAATACTTTGCCACTCATTGATTTATCTGTCATTGTTTTTTCAGCCATTCTTACAGTCCTTTGATTTCATAATTTTTCATAACTTCTTCTATTTTCTTCATACTCTCTACACTTGGAGGAGTTAAAGGAAGTCTATACTCTAAAGTGTCGATTAATCCAGCTATATACATAGCAGCTTTGATAGGAATAGGATTCGCTTCACAAAACATAACTGAGTTAAGAGGGTATAATTTATCGTTAATAGCTTTTGCACCTGCAAAGTCACCAGCTAGTGCTAATCTAACTAATTCTGATTTCAAATCGGGCATAAGATTAGATGTAACAGAAGTTATACCAGCTCCACCATTCGCTAAAATAGGGTAATCAATAGCATCATCACCAGAAAATACTTTTAGATCCGGACGACGAGAAAGAAGCTCAACTGTACGCTCTAATGAACCAGTTGCTTCTTTAATTCCGTAAATATTTTCTACATCATCAAAAAGTCTAATTACAGTATCTGCAGAGATATCAACCACTGTACGACCAGGAACATTGTAAAGCATAAACGGAAGTTCAGGAACTGAGCTTGCAATAGCTTTATAGTGCTGGTAAAGTCCTTCTTGAGATGGTTTTACATAGTATGGTGCTACTGAAAAAATTGCATCAACACCACAGTTTTGTGCATTTTTAGCAGCATTTATTGCTTCTGATGTTGAGTTGCTTCCAGCCCCTGCAAGAACTTTAGTATTGGTTCCTTTACAAACCTCTACTGCAATTTCCATACATCTTATATCTTCACCTGCTGTAAGAGTAGCACTTTCACCAGTAGTTCCAACTGGACATACAGCGTCTATGCCGTTATCGATTTGACGTTTAATTAGTGCAGCATAAGTCTGCTCATCTAGCTTTCCATTTTTAAATGGAGTTATTATTGCTGTTGAAGAACCTGTTACAATATTCATATAAATTCCCTCTTCTTTAATAGTACGCAATTATATCGAAAAAGGTTTAAAGTGAGATTTTAAATAGCTGTTTTTTTTCTCTTATCTTATCTTTATTTTAGATCTATTAAATCTATAATCCAGGCGTCGGATATCTGCTGTGTAATAGTTGTATATGCTAAATTACACCAACTTTTTGTTCTCTCAAGGATAGCGGAGTCACATGTAACGATTGTGTGTGGACTTTTACTTAGCAATGAATCAGTGCTATCAGTAGTTTCTGCTTCAAAAGGCCACTTATGTTCTGCAGCTATTTCACGTACCAGTTCCGCTATTTTAGCGCTATTTGAGACAGGTCTATCAAATAACCATACTACCTTTTTTGGTTCTCCTAGTTCCAAAGTTTTGCCGATATATTCAATTGCTGCTGTAGTCTCTGCTACGATTTTATAAGAACCATATACAGCAGATAAATCCCGATAACAGCTGTCTGAACAATTAAAGATTGCACCTCCGCCGAGCGCTGCCTCAATGGTGATAAGAAGATTAAAACCATCAATTACAACTGTTTTATCTTTTAGCTTACTAGTAGGTAAACATGTTGCCTTGCGTTTTATAATTTGCTCATCTGTACAGACAATACGTGCTATTGCCATACGCTGTCTTGAAGTAAGTTGATGGTGGTTTCCCACAAGCTCACTAGAGGCACTAATTGTATAGCCGTGGTTCAATAACCATGAGAGTTCATTCAGGGCAGTCTTAAGTTTATTTAGCTGCTTAATATCAAAACATTTACTATCTTGAGGATTAGCACCTCTGTGTCTTTTAGTTGATAATATCATATGTGAAGGGGTACTCCTTTTTCAACTGTATTGCTTTGATAGAACTATTATACAATTTTGCCACAACAAAACAAACTGCCAATTCTGAAAAAGTAGTTATATAAGATAGTGATTATCTCTTTAGCCCTCCAAAGTGCGTTGGATTTACTTTTATCTGTAATATGATAAAATAGTTAAAAGAGTAGTAGAAAAGGAGATATAAAATGTATTCATATACTTATAACTCAAATATTGGAACGTTTGAAATAAAACAGGTTGGACGTGGTAGGTATGAACTTTGGATAGAGTATGAGTTAATTGGCTCTTATGAAAGTGCTGAGTCTGCAGCCGAGGATGTCTCCAACTTCAACACCGGCTATAATGAATGGGATAAATTTCATAATGACATTCAAGACTTTCCGCCTAATATAAGCAAATGGGCATTAGTAAAAGAAGAATCGCCCCAATAAAAAGAGTCTATTATTATTCAGAACAGGATTAACCAAAAATACTCAATTACAAAATTCCATATGAAGTATTCTTTAGTGAAATGAGTAGAAAGTCAGTTGGTTAAATTAGTTAGAAATTGCACTTGATATTAGAATTGGCGACTTTTATTGATTGATTTGTCTCTGTTTAAATAATATACATCAAAATCATTAGCGATAAAAAATTCTCCGTTATAATTGTTTTTTATCTCTTCATAAATCATCTCGATACCTAATGAGCTGTTTTTATTATATCTTGGATTAATATGATTTGCAATGAGGTTTTTAACACTCCATTTTTGAGCTGTTTTACCAAGATCTTTTGCCGTAGTATGGAGAAACTTCTCACTTAAGTTATCATAGACTTCTTGTGTAAAAGTGCATTCATGGACTAATAGATCCAGATTTTGCAGGTTTTTTCCTAAAATATCCGGCTCACTGTTATCTCCAGCAATTATCAGTGTTCTTCCTTTAATAGTTTCAAGCATAAATTTCTTTGGGTTTAGCTCTTTACCGTTAAAGATTATACTTTTTCTCCTTTTGAGCTCACCATAAAGAGGGGATGGTTTAAGTCCGATTTGTCTAAGTTTTTTTTCATCAAGTTTATTGCTGATATCATTTTCTTTGATGTAAAAGGCTACACTCTCTTTAGAGTGAATAAGAGGTAAAATTTTGAGTGAAAATTTGTCAAATGCAAACTCTTCTTGAGGCTTATACTCAATAATATTTAGCGTATATTTAAGATGTTTTTCTGATACATCGAGTGCACATTCTAAAAACTTTTTAATCCCTTGCGGACCATATACTGTTATAGGATTTAAAGCCACATCAAGTTTTTTAGTAGAAAGTAAGCCAGGGAGCCCATAAGAGTGGTCTCCATGCATATGGGTAATAAATATAGTGTCAAGCTTTCCAGTAGATAGCCTGCTTTGCATTATCTGACGCTGGGTGCCCTCACCGCAATCAAAGAGATACCACTTATTGTCTTGGTCAAACTCTAGTGCCAGAGCAGATACATTTCTCTCTTTAGTGGGTTTTCCGGCACTTGTACCTAGAAATGTGAGCTTCAAGTTTAATCCTTTTGACTTTGTCTTAATGATATTAAAATATAATTAATACTATCATTTTAACATACTCAAGTAAAGGGAAGATATGACAGTTGGTATTCCTAAAGAAGTGAAAAGTGGTGAGTTTAGAGTTGGTGCTACTCCGTTTAATGTAGCCCAGCTTGTAGAAGATGGTCATGATGTAATTATTCAAAGTGGTGCAGGAGAGGGTAGTGGGTTTAGTGATAAGGAGTATTTTGATGTTGGTGCCGAGGTCGTAGCAACTCCTGAAGCTCTCTACGCTAAATCATCTCTTATAGTTAAAGTAAAAGAGCCACAGCCAAGTGAATATGAGTTGTTAAATGAAACGCATACACTATTTTGCTACCTGCATCTTGCTCCGTTACCAGAGTTAGTATCTGTTTTAGTTGAAAAAAAGCTCTGTGCTATTGCTTATGAAACTGTGGCATTGCAAAATCAACTCCCACTGCTTAAGCCAATGAGCGAGATAGCCGGTAAAATGGCTCCAATAGTCGGAGCTTATCATCTTAGTCGCTATCAGGGCGGAGAAGGAGTTTTAATAGGTGGTGCAATTGGTGTTGTACCTGCAAATGTATTGATTATTGGTGCCGGTAACGCAGGCTACAATGCAGCAAAGATAGCAAGCGGTATGGGTGCAAGCGTGACAGTAGTGAATCGATCTACACCAAAACTTGAACTGTTGCAAAAGTCTCTGCCTTATGTTAAAACAGCACTTTATTCTCCTCAATTACTTCGTGAACTGATAAAAGATTCTGACATTGTAATCAGTAGTGTTTTAATCCATGGAGGCTCTAGCACTCCAAAACTAATAACAAGAGATATTTTAAAAGAGATGAAAACGGGGAGTATAATAGTTGATATAACTATTGATCAGGGCGGTATAGCTGAGACTTCTCGACCAACAACACATACTAAACCAGTTTTTATAGAAGAAGAGATACTGCACTACTGCGTAGCAAATATGCCAGGAGCATATCCTAAAACATCAACTATTGCTTTGACAAATGCTACACTCCCTTACATAAGAAAACTGGCAAGAGAAGGAACTATAAGTGCGGTTAAACGTGATTCTTCACTAGCTCTTGGAGTTAATATCTTTAATGGAAATATTACTAACAGCGCCGTTGCAAAAGCAGTGAATTTTAAGTTTAAAAAACTTGAAACATTAATACAATAAAGGTAAAAAATGATTTATGAACTATCCAATCCTCTTACAAAAACTTTAGTGACACATTTGAGAGATCAAAGAAGAGATGCTATCCGTTTTAGGCATACAATTGCAGAACTTACTAGACAGCTTGCTTATGAAGCACTGAAAGAATTTCCTCTCTTGCAAAGAAAAATAACTACATGGACGGGTGAATCTAACTGTGATACTATTGATGAACAGAACATAGTGGTTGTAACTGTACTTAGAGCTGGTATGCCAATGCTCGATAGCGTAATGGAGCTTTTGCCGGAAGCTCATGCAGGCTTTTTAGCTATGAAAAGAGATGAGACTACACATGAAAGTGTTCTTTATTATGACAGGCTTCCTGATTGTAAAGGAAAAACAATACTTTTAGTTGACCCAATGGTTGCTACAGGTGGTTCGATGGTTGATGCTTTGAAGCTAATTAAAACAAGAGAACCTTTGAAAATTATAGCACTCAATATAATAGGTTCACCGGAGGGATTAGGTGTGCTAAACAGCACTTACCCTGATGTTGACATTTATATTGCACAGATTGATGAGAGACTCAATGA
>JAGGWO010000085.1 GCA_021157485.1 Sulfurimonas sp.
CTTTGAGATACTCAACCCAGTCAGTTTTTTCATGAGGAAAGATTATGTGCGTATAACTTTGCTCTTCAAACTCAGCTATTAATCTCTTCATAGTATAATTCCTTCATGGCTTTCATAACTCTAAATAAAAACAATTTTTTTAATATTCTAGATATTATAAGTAAACGCAGCAAAGCTAAAGATAAAATAGCTTTAGTTTTAAAAGATAATGCTTACGGGCATGGGCTTTTAGAAGTTGCATCTTTGGCACAAGAGTATGGTATTTCAAGAGCAGTTGTCCAGAGTGTTGCAGAAGCAAAGAAAATAGAAGACTTTTTTGAGTATATTTTGGTTCTTGCAGATTTCCCGAAAGAGAAGAGTAAAAAAACAAGATACACGATTAACGACATAAAAACAATTAAACAATTTCCTAAAAATACAAAAGTAGAGCTAAAAGTAGATACAGGCATGCATAGAAATGGCATAGCCATGAGTGAACTTGAGGCTGCGTTTGAAATGATAAAAAAACAAGAGTTGCGTTTAGAAGCAGTTTTCACTCATCATGGATGTGCAGATGAACTGGGTGAATTTTTTGATTTACAAAACAGAAACTTTGATGAGGTTAAACGCAGTTCTAAAGAGTTGGCAAAAAAATATGGATTTGGTGAACTTAGATTTCACTCTTGTAACTCTGCGGCACTCTTTAGAACTGAAAACTTTGATGAAGATATGGCTCGAGTTGGGATAGCAGCTTATGGATGTATGCAACTTCCATCTGCATTTGATGAGAAAGCTTTAAAACCTGTTCTCTCCCTCTTTGCAAAAAAGATATCCTCACGTGAGCTCAAAAAAGGCGATAGGGTTGGTTATGGAGCAACTTATACAGCAGACAAAGATTGTGTAGTTAGTAGCTATGACTTTGGTTATGGGGATGGTTTTTTAAGAGTATGCTCCAACAACTATAGCACGCCAAATAATATAAAACTGCTTGGTCGAATCTCTATGGATAACAGCTCATTTTTAAGTGATGAGAATGAACTGCTTATTTTTGATGATGCTAGAGTTGTAGCACGTGAGGCAAAGACTATTGGCTATGAAGTTTTAACATCTTTAAAGGCTGATATTAAACGAGTGTTGGTTTAGGTTTTCCAATATAGTAACCTTGAATAAAATCTACACCCATCTCTTGGAGTATATCAAGTGATTTTTTGTCTTCAACAAATTCAGCAATAGTTTCTATTTCGAGACTGTGAGCAAACTTGATAATAGTTTTTGTGATTTTTTCAGCATTTTTATCAGTAGCAACTTTTTTTACCAAAGAGGCATCAATTTTTATGTAGTCAACATCAAGCTCTAGGATGTGAGAAAAGTTAGAGTATCCACTACCAAAATCGTCTATGGCAATTTTAGAACCAAATCTTTTCACCTTTGTAATAAACTCTTTTAACTCTTGATAGTTTCCAATTTTATCACTCTCTAGTATCTCAAAAACCACTTTTTGTGGTTTCTCAAAATCTTCTAGGCTTTTGATTATATAATCTACAGTATTGTGATTTAGCACATCGTTAATTGAGATATTAATAGAAAATTCATAATCATAAGCATTAAAAAATTCAAATGATTTTCTGATTATATTTCTTGTAATACTCGGGTAAAGTTTTGACTTTATTGCAATATCTAAAAATTTGTATGGTGCTACTACCTCTCCATCATCTAAAATTATACGTGCTAGTGATTCATACTTTTCTATCTGCGCTGTTTTTACATTATATATAGGCTGAAAGTATGGTGTTATTTTGTCATTTTTAATGGCATCTTTTAAGAGTGCTATACCTTGAAGATTTTGGTTTATAATTTCACTTGTATCCAGAGAGTTATCATATGTAATTACACTTCTCTTGTCATTTTTAGCAATCTGTAGAGCCATATCTGCTTTTGTAATAATATAGTTTCTATTTGATGCTATTCCACAGCTAATTGTAATAAAGATGATATTCCCATTGATTTCGTACTTTGTCTCTAGTATTGAAGATATCGTCTTATTAATATTTATATAAAACTGATCTGTTGATATATCACTTACTGTAAAAATTGCATACTCATCACTTGGTAGTTTATATATTGTACTATCAGGGCACATGCATATCTTTTTGATTATTAAAGCAGTCTGTTCAAGTATCTTATCTCCAGTTTTGTGTCCATAAAAATCATTTATCTCTTTAAATCTGTCAATATTTAGTATGGCTAGATGTCTATTAGAACTTTTATCGTGGTTTTTTACATCCTCTAAAAGCTTTAACCTGTTTGGTAGTTGTGTAAGTCTATCGGTTATAAGTGAATCTTTAAGTTCTTTAGTTTTTGATTTGATTTCAATCTCAAGATAATCATTTAATTTTTTTGATTTTTTGATAAGAAAGAATATGGCAATAAATAGAGCTACAAAAAGTAATAAATCATAGATAATAGCATGAAATAGATGTTTAAAAAAGTATTCATTTACCATCTTTTTTGGTATGACAATGCTCATGATTCCTCTTACATCACCTAATTTATAGTCATATGCATTTGGATAATTATCTTGAATAAACTGAGGAGCATTCTCTTTTTTACCATGGCACTTTAGGCAGACTGGTTCAATTCTTAAAGCTGAAGCATATTGAAAAAATTCACTATTTTCATCGCTAAAATATTTTGTTTCATTGGGATTGTTTATAAAGAATTTTATAGCTTTTAGCTCATCTGAGTTTGCATTGTTTTTAGGGTTTCTGGCTCTATCTGAAACGGTATGGATACTTATATTTAGTGGGTTGTCTTTTGAAAAAGTCTCAGAGATAGGACGCGAAGCATAGGCTGGAAGAGCAGGAAGTGACTTTTCAGTTAGTTGTAATACTTGAGATATAAATAGTTTTTGGTAGTAGTTTCTATGTGCCATAGCATGAGAGTTTAAAACCTCTGCCTCTTTTTTTGCAAAGTTATAAGCCTCATCTTTTGTAGTCTGATAGTTATGTGTTATTCTAAATATAATAACTATTAAAAAAATAACAGGAATGACATATAATATTCTACTTCTAAAGATTTTATTCATATACTATATTAGCGTAAAGATACTAAATTAATTCAATAATGTCTTTAAAATATCCTAAGGAAGAATTCTTCTAATCTGCCAATACTTGCTTTTCCAGTATGGATTGTTCAGGCTTGAAATTATGACTCCATATTTTGTAGAGCTGTGAATAAACTTGCCTTTGCCTATAAGTAGTCCAGAGTGTCTTGTGTTGTAGCCAGTTTTAAAAAAAACTAAGTCACCCTCACGTGAAGAGTTTCTGTTGACTTGATGACCAATTTTAGCTTGGTTTTTGGTTGTTCTTGGAATCTTCAGGTCAAAGGCATCTCTGTATAAAATCTGCATCAATGATGAGCAGTCAACACCTTTACGTGAGGTACCACCATATTTATAGGGAACACCATCCCATTTTGAGTACTCTTTAGATAGGGCTGCATTTATCCAGCTGCCGCTTTGGCTGTTTTTAAAGGAAGTGGTTTTTGTTTTTTTTGCTTTATAGGTAGGTTTAGAGATTTTTTTACTTGAACAGCCACTTAGTAGGAGTAGGGCTGCTAAAACAAGTAAAAGAAGTTTCATAATTTTAAGAGTTTATCTTTATGATTGCGTTTGAAA
>JAGGWO010000212.1 GCA_021157485.1 Sulfurimonas sp.
ATTTAGAAGATAAATACAGTGATATTGAGTTTAAATCTGCAACACTTTTTTATAAAGAAACATCTGTGTATGAGCCTCACTTTTGGGTAAATGAAGCGAATGACTGGATAGACTTTTTTTGGGAGAGAGATTTTAAAGGGTAAGGCTACTTTTTATCTTTATGTCCCTCATGTATTTGTAAAAAATCAGTATCATAAATATAGGCTGCTATATCTTCTATGGTAGTGACTTCATAGCCAAGAAGGGGCATAAGCTTATATTTTTTGATAGCATCAAGCATGATAGAAGTCTCTGCATTTGGCTCAATTACCCACTGTGACATATACTCTATAAAATCTTTTCTTTTTGGAAATGCTCTTAGATAGTTCTCTCTTACACTAAGCATAGACGGAGCAGAGATATCTTTAGTTTCATTATGGCAAGTTATACAATTTCCGTGAAAAAGTAGCGAGCCTAAACTATTTGCGTTTAGCTCTAAAGCAGTGAGTATCACTAGAAGTAAAATCTTACTTTTTAGCATCTTTTATCATCTCATAGGCTTGGTTTATCTCTTGTGTTTTAGCTGTTGCTTCTTGCATGTAAGCTTCATCTTTCCCTTGAGATTTTATGATGTCAGGGTGATACTTACGAACTAGTTTTCTGTATGCCTTTTTGATTACACTCATATCATCACTTTCGCGTACTCCTAAAAGTTTATAAGCATCGCCGATATTTGCTTTTGGCTGAACATTCTGCATCATTTTTTCAAACTGATCAAAGATTGCATGATAAGCGTTAGGATCAAACTCCATAGCTTCGGCTATAATACCTAAGATATCCTCTTCACTCTTGCTAACTTCACCATCTATAAACGCAAGTTGGATTAAAAAGCCCATAAACTGTTGCTGTTTTGCCCTGTCACGCTTAATCGCACGAGCTAAATGTTGTGCTATCTCTTGTGTATCATCAGAACGGTCTTTCTCTTCACTAAATATTCTTTTTAAGATATCTTTAGTCTTTTGTGGCTCTGGAAAAACTGCTGAAATATCATCAAACATAATTCCAACAAGTTGTGCTTCGAGTGCATCAACTTTTCCATCAGCTTTTGCAACCTTTGCAACAAGAGCTACAAAAAGACCAAGTTCAGAATTTTTGAGTGATTCATAAGAGACAGAGAAGTTTTTAAATGCTTGTTGTGAGTAGCCTGTGTAGCGGGCGTAACTTTTAAAAATTTTATAAAATATATATCCTACTACAAGAAGTACTATTAGATTACCCATTAAAAAATCCTTTAAAATAATTGCAGAATTATACAAATAAGAACTTAAATATATAGGTATAATTGCGTTTATGGTAAGAATTAAAGAATTAAATAGTGGCGTAAAATATATGCTGATAGCATCATTTACATTTGCGATAATGGGTGCCTTTGCTAAGCTTGCGAGTGTTCATATGAGTTCACTTGAGGTTGTGTTTTTTAGAAATATTGCCGGAGTAATTTTAGTTGGAATAGCAGTGCTAAAAAAGCCAATGACTCACGTAGGAGGAAAACCTTTTTTACTCTTTTTTCGTGGATTTATGGGCTTTACAGCACTCCTTGCGTTTTTTTATAATATTGCGAATATTCCTCTTGGTGATGCAATGACATATTCCAAAACTTCTCCGATTTTTACAGCTATTTTTGCCTTTGTATTTTTACAGGAGAAGCTCTCTTTCAAAGGATGGATTGCTGTATTCATTGGATTTATCGGGATACTTTTTATAACTCAGCCGACAGGAGTTGGATTTTCAAAGTATGACCTGCTGGGTATTTTTAGTGGAGTTGGAGCGGCACTTGCATACACTTCTATACGTGAGCTAAGAAATTTTTATGATACTCGTGCAATAGTTTTATCTTTCATGTTAACAGGAACAATCGGTCCGATAATTCTATTTTTAATATCGCCATATATCAATATTTCAGAGTTGGATTTTATGCTTGGCGAGTTTGTAATGCCCAAAGGTATAGTGTGGTTCTATCTCATAGCAATGGGGGTTTTTGCAACAATCTCACAACTACTCATGACTAAGGCTTATGGAGAGACAAAAGCTGGAATAGTTGGAGCTGTCTCTTATACGAATATTCTCTTCTCAATTTTGGTTGGTTTAATGCTTGGGGATGCGTTTCCATCAATGATGACGAGCTTTGGAATAGCTCTTATTGTCTTTGCTGGAATTATGGTGGCACGAGCGAAATAAAAACTGTTTTACCTTGTTATATATCAAGCTTATCTAAAAGTTTTTGAAAGTTTGTTATTTGAATTTTTTTTCTTGAGAGTTCGATGACACCATCTTTTTTCAGTGTTTGTAAGCTTCTATTTACTACTTTTCTTACTGTTCCAACCATAGAGGCTATATCTTCATTCTTTAGATTATCTATAACAGTTAAAACAGGTTTGCCATCTTTTATATGGGTAAACTTACTAAAAAGCTGTAAAACCCTTTGATAGACATCATAAAAAGATAAACTTATAGCTAAATCCTCCATAGACTTAAGCTGTGAAGCAAGATATGAGTAAAATAGTTGTCTAAAATTATTATCTTGAAGAATCATATCTTTTACATCTTCTATAGGCATTTGAATCAGTTCACTATCTTCTAAAACTTCTGAAAGTTGCTCTCTTTGTGAACCATCAAGCAAGCTTACTGCATCAAACATATCCCCACGAGATAATAGATACAGAGTTTGCTCTTTTGAGCTATTAAAATCTATTTGAAATATTTTAATCTTTCCACTCAGTATAAAATAAAAATATTTAGAAGTATTAAGGCTATTGAGAGGATCTTCCCCCTTTTTGAAAAAAACCTTTCTCTGATTTTTTACTAATGGGGGAAGTTTATTTAACTCTCCAAGAACTAAAGAGTAATTATTTGTATGTATCTTATCCATACACAATTGTACACTAAGTTAATAAATTATAATTCTATAATCTATTAATTCAAGGCTTAATATTTAAAATAAAATATTTTAAGTACGAGAAAACCTACTAAACAAAGACAAAGATATGATTAACATAGAAACACCGCCAATAAGATAAAGAGCATATACCATATCACTATACTCTTTTGAAAGCATAACTTTGAAAACAAAAATCAATGCTTCAATCGATATCGCTATTATAATTGAAATTAAAAATCCAATAAATACTTTATTAATATTATCTTTTTTTGCTTCATGATTATAAATCACTTCATGTTCCAATAGATTCTTACCTAAATCAAAAATAGCTAATCCCAATGTAATAGAAACTATAGATTTAAATGTAGCCTCTATCAACGATGCGTCATAATAGAACAGATATGACCCAAAAGTCAAAATAGAATATAAGATTAATATTAAAGATAACAGATAAAATCCATACCCTATAATGGCATAAATAAATTTATTTATTTTTGTAAAAAACAGACTATGCGTAACATAACCCATCTCTTCTAATAAATCATTTAAATTAAAATCCATTACCAAATAGTTATCTTCTATTTTTCTAATTACAGTAATGATGGTATGCCCTGTAGAAACAGATATATATGGAGCACTAACATACTTTCCATCTTTTATAACTCTTTTTTCAAAAGTAGATACTCTATCTATTGGCAGAGTTTCGGTTTCTTTCTTATCTCTTGTAAGTTTTGCTTTGAATTGTTGATGATTCTTATCTGTTACAAAAAGCATCTCCAATGATTTAAATATTTTAAAAAATTTGTTTAAATGTTTGTCTATAATCTTATCAGAAATATTATTAGAGATATTTTCAAGTAAAAATCCTTCTATACTCTTCCTGTTTTCTTTATAGATAGTGATAGTTTGTATCAAAACAACCTCCTTTAATCAAAACTTATGTATAAGATATAGAGATAAATACTCACCTATTTATCTCTAAAGTTGAAGATTAAATAAACTCTACTTCTTAGGCATTATAATTGTAAAATAATCCCCCTCAACCTTATGCTCTATCTTGTTTTGTTGAACATTTTTTGGAATAGTATATGAACTTGAAAACTGTTGAGAACTATAGAAGTAACCATTTTCATTTTTCTCTTCTTTTTTCATATCCATTTTAACTGATACTACACCATCTTTGACCATAAAGTTTAAGGCATCTGCTTTGGCACCATTAAGTTTTATACGATAAATATACTTATCCTTTAAATCCTCATACAATGGTTTTTTAACATATAGTTGAGGATTTTTTGCTTTTTCCTCAAGCATATACTTGTTTTGTTCTTTTAACTTTTTTATACTTTTTTCATATCTTTTAATTAACTGCTTGTTTTGTTCTATTTCCTGATTAATATCAATATTAAAAAGCGAAAAAGCCTCCAGCGAAGCACCAAGCAATAAGCTAGATGCTAATACTGTAATAATATATTTTTTCATAATGTCCTCCTATTTAATCGAAATTCTTTTTGCTTTAGATGCTTCTGTTTTTTGTAACTCTATTGTTAATCTTCCATCTTTAAGCTGGGCATCTATATTTTCACGATCTACATTATCTGGCAGTGAATATCTTCTTTCTAGTTTTCCAAAAGAACTTTCACATAGATAATAGCTATCTTTTGTTAATTCATTTTTATAATGTCTAATAGCACTTACCACAAGCATATCGTCTTCTGCATATATATTTATATCTTTTTTATCCACACCTGGTAAATCAATCTCAATATGAAACCCACTATCCTCTTTTTTAGCTAAGTTTGAAAAAGGTATATGAGAAGCGAGGTTTTCAAAGGCTTCTGATGCTTTATTTGCAACGAGTTCAGCACCTTTTTCTATTTCTGAACCTAACTCTTTTACACTATTTTCTACTTTAGAACCAATCTCTTTTGCTTTTTGAATAACTTCCATCATATCCTCCTTATTTGATCTCTATTTTTTTAACTTTATCAACTTTATCAGTTTTAAGTTTTGGGATAATAAGCTCTAAAACACCATTTTGGGATTCGGCATGGATACTTTCAATATCTACCTCTTCAGGAAGTGAAAATGAACGAGAAAATGTTCCAAAGCTACTCTCTACTTTGTAGTAATCATCCTCTTTAACTTCATTTTTTACTTTTCTTTCACCTGAAACAACTAAAGTGTTATCTTCTATCTTAATATCAACATCCTCTTTTTTGATACCAGGAAGGTCTACTTCAACATGATAAGCAAACTCACCCTCTCTTGTATTAACTGTTGGAGAAAAATCATCTTTAAAAGTAGAACTTCTTTCATCTTGGATTTCATCTAACATTGTATTTAAAAGGTTGAAACCTCTTCTAAATTCTCTCATTTGTCCGTAGGGATTGTATCTAGTAACTAACATAATTAACTCCTTAATCTTTTAAATTTTTATTACTCTGCAAGTATAAAAAAATATTTGAAATTATTTTGCCACTTAGGTGGCACAAATAAATTTAATTACGAGAAAACTTACTGAAAAGTGACGTGGTAATGAGAGTGAAAATGTTTAAGTATAATTTACTTTAAGGCTTAGGAAGAGTTAGAGTTGAGCTACATCATTTTTTAAAACTCAAAAAAGTGTTAAAAGATGAAGTTTTTATATAGTAGGCAGTTATCGTACCGCTTGTATTCTAAGTAGATATTAAACGCAATATGATATAATCATTCTTTATTTTTTAGAGACTATTAATAGAGGTAAAGCATGAAGTTATTAGCAGGTCCATGTGTTATTGAGAGTGAAGAGAATATTTTTAAAATTGCAAAGGGCTTAGAGAAGTATCATAACGATAGTTCTATAGACTTCTATTTTAAATCTAGTTTTGATAAAGCAAATAGAACTTCATTAGAGAGTTTTCGTGGTCTTGGAATGGATGAGGGACTTCGTATACTTCAAAAAGTTAAAGATGATTTTGGTTATAAAATTGTAACGGATGTTCATGAGTCTATACAAGTAAACGCAGTGGCTGAGGTTGCAGATATGCTTCAGATACCTGCGTTTTTATGTCGTCAAACAGACCTGCTTGTAGCTTGTGCGAAAACTGACAAAGAAGTAAATATTAAAAAAGGACAGTTTTTAAGTGCTGATGCTATGAAGTACCCACTTTTAAAAGTGCTTCAAACACGTGGATGCTCTGAGCCAACTTATGAAAACGCAGCAAAGCACGGAGTTTATCTTTGCGAACGTGGTAACTCATTTGGTTATGGAAACATGGTCGTAGATATGAGAAACTTAGTAATTATGAGAGAGTTTGCACCAGTTATTTTTGATGCAACGCACTCTGTTCAGATGCCGACCGCACAAGATG
>JAGGWO010000028.1 GCA_021157485.1 Sulfurimonas sp.
AATATATTTAGGATTTATATCTACACTATTACTTTTTAGCTACGCCAACGCTACAGTTTTAGACAATTCACTCGTCGTATATAATGGAAATGTCGGGCTTGTTCATGAAGCTAAAAATATCAAGATTAACAAAAGTGACTCAACTATTACTTATGAAGATGTTGCCAATACAATCGAGACTGATTCCGTTAATGTAAAATTGCCTAGTTCTGTACAACTCTACTCGCAACAGTACCGCTTTGATAAACTGACATTATCAAAGCTACTTGATGCGCATATAGACAAAGCTGTTCAAGTTCGTATCTTAAAAAATGCCAAAGAGTTTAAAGTCATAAACGCAACCCTGCTCTCCAACAATGGGAACTCTTCATTAGTTAAAACTGACAAGAGTAAAATTATCTCAGTAAATTCCAGAGATATAATCTTTAAAAGCATTCCAAGTGAACTATTAACTAAACCCTCACTCGTTTGGAACATCAAAGCATCAAAAATGCTAAACACAAAAATGGAGATAGATTATCTCATCAAGAATATCACGTGGAGCAGTGACTATATTTTAAATCTTGATGAAAACAGTGCAAATCTTAGTGGTTGGATAACTATAAATAATCGCTCAGGGAAAAAGTTTAGCGATACTTCACTTTATGTTTTAGCAGGAGAGATAAATAGAGCTTCAAAACCAACTTATAGACGTGAGGTAGTGTACGCAAAAGCTATGGCTGACTCAGCACCCGTAAGTCAAGAAGCTCATGAAGGCTATCATTTTTATACTATTCCTTTTAAAGTTAATCTTGCGAACAACGAAAAAACGCAGATAAAATTCACTGATAAAAAGAGTCTGAAATTTAGCAGAAAATATAGTGCAAGACTTCATAATCCACTCTATCTAAGAGGAGAGATTAAAAGTGACGTGACGCAATACATAAAGCTAAAAGGTCTTGATATACCGCTACCAAAAGGTGTAGTGAGAACATACTCAAAACTTCGTGACACATCTATACTTTTAGGGGAGACAAATATAAAACATACTCCTAAAGATACAGATATTGAGTTGAAGCTTGGTAAGAACTTTGACTTAAAAGTAACACAGAGCATTCTAAAAAGAGATGACTCTCAGCGTTATTATATTGCTGATATCAATTACACTCTAAAAAACAGCTCAGACAAAAGTAAAACTGTAGAACTTCTTATTCCATTTAACAGAAATAAAAATTCTATAATCAAATCATCTCAAAAATATGAATTTACTAAGGGAAATTTAGTTACATTTAGCCTTACAATTAAAGCAAACTCATCAAAGAGTTTCAAAGTGCATTTTGAGACTAAAAAATAGGAAATTTAATGGCTATAAGAATTAAAATTCAATGCAGGGAGGCACTAAATGCCGAGTCGTAAAAAATATATTATTTTAGATACGGAAACAACAGGAACAGGCGAAAACGACAAAGTCATTCAACTTGGATATATAGTTTTAGGAGCTCCCGAGATTGAAGTTCATAATGAGTTTTGTTCATGTGATACAGAGATAAATTTTGGGGCTATGGAAGTTCATGGGATTACTCCAGACATGATTGAAGGTAAACCAACATGTCAAGAAACAACAGCTTACAAAAGACTGCAAGAGCTAAATACAAATGAGAACTATATGATAATCCACAACGCTCCATTTGATTTAGGTATGCTTGAAAAAGAGGGCTTTAAGACTCAGATGAAAGTAATAGATACTCTTAGAGTGGCAAAACACGTTTTGCCTGATGAAGAAGCTCACAGACTACAATACTTCCGCTATAAAATGGATCTTTATAAAGAAGAGGATAAAGAGGCAGATGCTCTTGGTATAGTTGTAAAAGCTCACGATGCTATCGGTGATGTTTTAATTTTGAAACTGTTTCTCTCAAAACTAAAAGATATAGTCAGTGCAGAGTTTCCAGGTCAAAATCCTGTTGAGAAAATGGTTGACTTAACAGCTACTCCAATACTTGTAAAAACATTTAGATTTGGAAAACACAAAGGAAAAGCTCTAGAAGAAGTAGCACGTGAGGATGCAGGTTATCTCAGATGGATGTTAAGTTCAATGGACAATCTTGATGATGATATGAGATACTCCATAAACCATGTTTTAGGTGCTTAAAACTACTGCACCTTTATCATAAACTTCGTACCTCTGATTCCAACTGTCGCTTCGGGAGTTTTAAATATAAAATTCTCAGGAGAGAGCTCTCCAATTTTTCCGGACTCAAAAGAGACTGTACCCTTATTAAGTGTTAACTCAAACTTATAGCTTTTCTCTTTCATTGCAAAGATATACTTATCTAAAATCAAAATACTGTTTGCACCTAAAACTAAAACTGAGTTATCTTTAAAAATCATTGTTATGCCACTTTTATCGCCTGTTGTAATGAGCATCTTTTCACTCAACCAGTCAGACTGCTTTACTGTGATAGTTTTTTCATTATCTTTAGCAGTCACCTCTCCCTTTACTTTTTGAGCAAACGCAATATCTTTTGCATATAAAGAGATAAATAATATTGATATAATTAAAAGTATTTTTTTCATGATTTTTTTCCTTTTTTAATCTTGATATTCTTGGGCTATTTTATAGAACTCTTCTTTTATTTCCATGAATGCATCGACAAGAACTGGGTCAAAATGAGTTCCCTTGCCATCCTTGATAATCTCAACTGTCTTCTCAAAGGAAAATGCTCCTTTATAGACACGTTTACTCACAAGTGCATCATATACATCAGAGATAGCCATAAATCTACTCTCTAAAGGTATCTCTTCACCTTTTAGACCTTCAGGGTATCCACTTCCATCCCATTTTTCATGATGATAGTGTGCGATATTTTTAGCCATAATTAAAAAACTATTCCCTTTATAGCTTGAGATTGCATTATTTATAATATGCTTTCCTAAATCAGCATGTGTTTTCATAACTTCATACTCCATATCGGTCAGTTTACCCTCTTTTTTAAGAATAGCGTCTGCAATACCTATTTTTCCTATATCATGCATAGGAGATGTGAAGTACATCATCTCAATCATCTCACGTGAGAGCTCATTTTTGTATATCCCTTTTGAGTAAATATATTCAGCCAAAAGTTTGATGTATTTTTTGGTACGAACTATATGTGCACCTGTCTCAAAGTCATGAACCTCTGCAACATGACTCATGCTATCCATAAACGCAATGTGTGAGCGATTCAACTCTTGGCTAAACTCTTTTTTATCATAAGTATCTATAAATATAAAAATAATACTAATTAAAAAGAAGTGCATTAAAAAAGGTAAAAGAAAATAGCCTATGGAGAGGTATAAACCGTTCCATAGTGAATAAAAATTTATAAATACACTTAAAACTACAACACTGATAAAAAGCAGTAAAATGTAACTATTCTCTTTTTTAAAGAGTAAAAAAGCAAGTAAAAGAGTCAGAACAAGTGCTATATAAATATTTATTAACTTAAAATTTTGGGGTTGCACAAGTAGCTCATCATGCAATAGATTATCTATCATAGTTGCATGAACTTGTATGCCAGCCATACTTCTACCTTTTGGTACAACTACTTGATCATGCAAAGCTGTCGCTGAAGATCCGATTAAAACTATTTTGCCACGTAACTGCTCTGCGTTTACACTGTTACTCAAAATATCTAAAACAGAGACTTTTTTATACCAACTGTCATGATAAAAGCTCAGTAGAACATTTGATTTTTGATCTGTTTCAAACTTATGTTGCATTACTTCAAAGTTATTACGTGAAACTTTTAGCTCTGGACTTATACTCAAGAGTGTCTCCAAACCTAGTGATGGTACTAGCTTATCTTGATACTTTTTTACTAACTGATAGCGTCTTAAAATTCCATCTTCATCGATATTTGTATTTATAAAACCAAAATTTTCTACACCACTTGTTAACTCTGGAGTATTTTGTAAAACATAAGGATAATTTTTTACAGCAAAAATATTAGGCGTTATCTCTAGTTTACTTTTCACTTCATACGAGTCATTTGAAATTTTTTCTCTACTGAGATAAATACTCATGACACTCTGTGTACTCTTTAAGATATCAGCAAAAATAGCATCATTATCTTGTAAGTCATGAGGAATACCTGTCACATTTATATCTATATTAAAGTAATTTTTGTAGAAGTTTTTAATTTGTTTTAGAGAAGTTCTATCCTTTTCAGGAAAAATAATATCTATACCGATTGCAGCTGGAGATGTAGCACTAATCTTACTTAAAAGTGTTGCTAAAATAACACGAGACCAAGGCCATTGACCAATAGCATCTAAACTTTTTTCATCTATATCCACTATAACAACATTTGATTCTGAAGACTTATTTTTATATGAATCTATATACTCTTTTGAGATATCAAATATCTTATAATCTAAATTTTTAATTATACTACTACTGTAGATAAAGTAGTGTGTAGTTAAAATAAAGAGTGTTATAAGAAGGTAGAGTGATACTCTTTTTATATCTAGCGAATTAATATCTCTACCCTTCTATTAAGTACCTCACTTACCCCATCTGCAGTTTTAACAGCTAAGTTATACTCACCATATGACTCAACTTGAATATGAAGGTATTTAACTCCACTGTCTCTAATTTTTCGAGCAACAATCTCTGCTCTAGTTTTTGCAAGTTTTGCATTGTAACGTAAAGTTCCCTTGGAGTCAGTATGACCTATTATCTGAATATAACTATCTTCTCTTTTAGATAAAAAATCCACTATTTTAGAAAACTGAGCATCTCCGTCAACAAAATCAGTATTATTGAAATAAATTGTAAATTTTGTGACATTGTTAGTAGCAAGAACATCACCAAAAATAGCTTTGAGTTTCGCACTAGGCATTGACTTTCGCACTCTTGGTTTATCATTTTCAGATTTTATAAATGT
Source organism: Sulfurimonas sp. (assembly GCA_021157485.1). Taxonomy (GTDB): domain Bacteria; phylum Campylobacterota; class Campylobacteria; order Campylobacterales; family Sulfurimonadaceae; genus Sulfurimonas. The sequence continues at coordinate 4,908 of JAGGWO010000028.1, forward strand.
ATAGTCATTTACCTTATCTATAGTGATAGATTCTTGTTTTGTTGAGACCGTTATCGCATTTTTACTTTTCTTGTTGTCTGCAAGTAAAATTATTGTATTAAATTTACACCCTTTAGTATCTACAACAATTCCTTTTTTAGTATTTGGACAGTAATCTTTAATATTTAACACACCATCATCATCTAAATCTAAATCCTCTTCTACATATAGACTAATCATAACCCTGTTGTTAGCTCTTTTACCCTCATCACTCTCTTGGCTAAATATGCTATCGAGGCCACCACGATACTCAACTGCAATAATCTTTTTTTCTATGCCATTAGCCACTAAATATCTCTCTATCTCTTGTGCATAATCTAGACTCAGTTTTACACTCTGATTTGTATCAAAAGAGTCTCTAAAAACATTTTGGACTTTATTTGCATAAGTGGTAGAATCAATACTATTTTCATTTTTATCATCTGTGGTTGCATAGGTATGCCCAATAATAGATATGAAGAAATTTCTTTTTCCATTTTCATATGATTCAATCTTTTGAGTAATAGTTTTAAGACTCTCTGAACCAGCAGCAGTTACCTTGTCATTTTCAAAAACAATAGCATCAAAACGAATTATCTCATCAAAATCATTACTGAAAAAATAGTTTTTTGATTTGTTTATATCTTCATCTAGATGATACTCGTCGTAGATATCAGCCGATAAAAGTGTAGAAATTAGTAAAAAAAACGCAACTGCTAAACGCATTGTCTATCCATATTTTTAAGTTGGGATATTATATCACACAAAGCTTTTTTAAGAGAATACTATAAAGAGTACGAGAGCTATTACTCCGCTGATAAGTGCATATGGTAGTTGCGTTTTAACATGTTCTACAACCTCACAATCGGTTGCAAGTGAAGATATGATAGTGGTATCTGAGATAGGTGAACAGTGATCTCCAAAAACACCACCACTTATAACTGCACCAATAGCCAGTGCCACATTTGCATCCATCGCTACAGCCATAGGAACAGCTACTGGAATCATAATACTAAAAGTTCCCCAGCTTGTTCCTGTTGAGAATGCTATGAGTGAACTTAGTAGAAATATAACAGCTCCAAGCATATAGACACTAAGATTTTCATCTGCTAAAGAGGCTAAGTATAAGCCAGTACCTAAGTCAGTAGTTACTTTACCAATCGCAAAAGCAAAAAGAAGTATCATAGCGATAGGAAAGAGTTTTTTTGCTCCTAAAAATGTTGTCTTTACATAAACCTTTGAAGAAATATTTTTACTACCTACATAATAAATAAACATAAATCCAAGAGTAACCAGCATCGTGTAAAAGATAGAACTAGAACCACTCCCTTTTAAAATATTTCCATCACCTGTTATGTAAAGAAAAACAAAAACAGAAACTATCATTAATAGTATCGGCAAAATCATAAGCCACATACTTACATACTCTTTTGAAGAATTACTTTCTATATAAGCAATAGCTTTTGAATTTTTCATAGGACCTAAATCAATATTAAACCAAATAGATATGAAGGTTAAAACAACTGCAACCATTGCGTAAAAGTTGTACATTACTGAATCTATTAGTATCTCAACACTATCTCCACCTATAATCCCTTCAGCAATCTGAGAAGAAATAAGACCAAGCAGAAGTGCACCCCAACCATTTAAAACAATCAGTGAACTTACAGGAGCAGATGTAGAGTCACACACATAAGCCAACTTTGCACGAGAGACTCCCTCTTTATCACAGAGTGGTTTACCAACAGCACCTGCAATAAGAGAGGTAATTGATGACTCAATGAAAATAAATATACCGATAACATAGCTCACCAATAATGCACTTCGTGGTGAATTTACTAAAGCTCGTTGAGTATGAACATACTCTACAAAACCATTTATTCCTCCACTTTTTTCAATTAGAGCCATTACACTACCAACCAAAATAGCAAAGCCCAATGTTTTTAAAATCCAAGCTTCACTCAAGAGTGAAACAAATAGAGAAAAAATTGCTTCAAGGGAAACTATAAAAGCAAAATCATGAATAATAAAAATTCCTAGAATAATTCCGCCAAAAAGCGATAGAAGTACATTTTTTGAATATAAGGCTAGCCCAATAGCAAGCAGGGATGGAAGAAGTGAAAGTGGGGAGAGTTCTATATCTATTTTCCTAGAACTCTATGCTCATAAGCATAAGACCTGCTCGGCCAAATTTTTCTCTATAGAGCTCACACTCTTTTTGATCAACTTTTTTAAAGCCAAGTTTTTTATAAAATAGCTCACTCTCTAAAGAACCTATCTCGATTATAGTTTGCGCTATACGATAGCCTTTTAGTCTTGCTGTTAAAAGACTCTTTCTCATCAACTCTTTTAAAACACCGACATCTATAAAGCCCTCTTTCTCTTCCATAAAGTCAAACATAAGAGTTCTTTTGTTTAAATCAAACGAACAGCTATAAAATGCTTCTAAAGAATCACTAACATCTTCACGGCAACCAAGCTCTTTAAACGCAGCAATAAGAACATCTTTTGTAGAAATTCTTGGCTCATAGCTACATAATGTTCCTACGCTTTCACCATCAAGTTCTGCAACAAGAAAGTTTGTATAGTGGCACTGATTCTTCGCAGTAGTTTGAGTCAACTGTTCCAATCTTGGTAGAATAATTTTTTCATCATTAGTCTGAAATACTAAATCAAACATTCCATCTTTTTTACCTGCTCTAGAACTTTGCAGAATCATCTCCGCTAAAAAAGGAGCATCCTCAACAGTAGCTTTTCTAATTTTAATAGCCATAACCTCTTCCATAAATTAATTTAAATCATATAATAGTAATAGTACCATACTTTATGATAAAAAGTTTCTTAATTACCATAAGTATTTCAATATTGTTATTCTCTAATGAGCAAATCCTACTAGTTGTCAGTGATAATTTCAAGTCTCCAAAGGCACAACTAGAGTGTTATGAAGGTTCAGAGTCACTGTGTGGCACAATAGATGTAAATATTGGTAAAAATGGTTTGGGATGGGGTTTAGGGATACACAACCTTCATAAAAAGCAAGATGAACCATTAAAATATGAAGGCGATAATAAAGCTCCAATCGGGGTTTTTAATCTGACAAATATATATGGATACTCAAAAAACCATAACTTCAACATGCCATATCTCTATACATCAAAGAACCTAATTTGCGTAGATGACAGCAACTCTCCCTTTTATAATCAAGTAATAGAAGCTAATGGTGGCGAAAAAAGTTTTGAAAATATGAAACGCAGTGATCATCAGTATGAGTTGGGAATTATGGTTGCACATAACACTCAAGCCATAAAGAAAAGAGGTTCTTGTATATTTTTACATGTAAAAAAAGAGAAAGACGCACCAACAGCAGGTTGCACTTCTATGAATTTAGAGGAGATAAAAAAGATAGCTTCGTGGTTAGATAAAAACAAAAAACCAATACTAATTCAAATTCCAAAATCTTCAAGTGAAGAGATTTTAAAACTATACCCTCAACTAAAAGATTCTAAGTTACTAAAAAAGTAAAAAAAGTAAGCACTACTTTTTTAATTTAGTCTAATTATGCAAGAAACCTATAATATAAGTTAACGCAAAGAAGTCAATAGATACAATTTTGAAAAAGGAAAATTATGACTAGATCAATATTATTAGATACGCATCCTATGTATGCTATGGAAATTTTAAAAAGTGAAACTGATATTTCAAATATATCTGAAATTGTAGAATATTTTAAAGTAAAAATTGAAGAAAACCCAGAAGCAGCTTTTATTACTGTTGTTGACCACTATGCACATACAAAACAACTCAATGGTGAAATTTTAGATACCATTTTAGATGCTAAAAATTTAATCTTTTGCTTCGGACATACAATAAAAAATATTGAAATATTAGCATTTAGACCAAAATCTATTGCAATGATTGAAACACAAAATAGTTTTATTTTAGAGTTTTTAGAAACACCAAGACCAGAAGTTAATGCATGGATGCAATCTTGGATAAAAGGCTTAAAAAGATAATTTATATATGTAAAAAATCTTTAACTTTATCAAACAGACTATCCTTATTCATAAAACTAATCTCCTCTTCAGTTAGCTCTTCTGCATAAATATCATTAGGAACTCTATTTTCTGGACTTCCATCGTTATTTATTACATTTAATTCAGGATGAATTAGGATTCTTAACTTTTTTTGCACAACCATTTTGGTTGTCATAAGACTCATCGCACAACCTTTACATGCTCCAGTTAGCTCAATATATACAACACCATTTTTTACGCCAAGTAATGTAATTTCTCCACCATGAGAACTAACATATTCATTAACAGATGGCAAACTATTTTTGACAGCTTCATATATATCTTTATCTATAAATACCATAATTACTCCTCTTAAAATATTGTAAATTTATATTATGAAGTCTACTTAGTGAGACAATTACTAGCTAATATATTATTTTATAGAAATGTATATTTTAAAAGCTTTGCGTAATAAATTAGCTATAATCCGTAATAAGGTAATTTATGATAATTGAAGAAATATTAAATGACTTAGAAATATGTGATTACACATATGATAAGCAAAATGGTACAATTAAAACGAATGAAGCAATAAGCTTTCAATCCCAAGAGCTTGGTAAAATCACATCCTCTCTAAAAGAATATAAAATTATTTTTACTGTTGATAGAGACCACAACATAAGAATAGAAGAATAATGACTTATGGCGAATATTATTATCGTATAAAATACGCTATAAATCTTCAAGATGGCAAGTGGATAACTAATAAACCTACTATGACTGTACCAAAGCAGATGTCAAAAGAAGAAGCTCTGATTTACTACAATACTAAGTTTTGTGAGTATTGGAAAGAAGTTAAAAAATCATAGACAGGAGATGTTATGCCTCATTTTATAATAGATTGTTCCCAAAGTATTTTAAAAGTACATTCACAAGAGGAAATAATTGAAAAGGTTCATAGTTCAGCTGTTTCTACAAAACTATTTCATAAAAATGACATCAAAGTGAGGGTTAATTTTTTCAAAGAGTATTCAACTGGAAATAAAAAAGAAGACTTTATTCATGTATTTGCAAATATTATGGAAGGTAGAACTATTGAGCAAAAAGCGAATCTATCTAAAACAATAGTGAAAGGTTTAGCTTTAATATTTCCATTAGTTCCCAATATTGGAACTAATGTGATTGAATTTGAGAGAGCAACTTACTTCAATAAAAATATGCTTGACCCTGCGTATCAATTTTCAATGCCACAATAGGCTTGAGAGCTTATTTAATAAACTCTACAACACTCTCAAAACTTGAACGCAGTTGTTTAGATTGTTTATTTACTCTGTACCCAAAAGGTAATATCATCGCTACTTGAAATTTTGTAGTATCTAGCTCTAAAACTTTTTCAACATTCTCTTTCTCAAAACCCTCTATCGGACAAGAATCAATTCCAATAGTTGCGGCAGCATTCATCATATTTGCAGAAGCGATATAAGTTTGTCTTGCACTCCACTGGTATATATTATCATCATTATTTAACACATTCCTAAGATGTGAAGCATACAGTTCTATAAATGAGTCTAATTTTTCTTGTGGCATACTTCTACGCATAAGTTGTGAGCGAACCACACCACTTTCCACTTTTAAAGTATCAATTCCTGCCAAAACAACTACTAAATGAGAACAAGTTGTGATTTGAGGCTGATTCCAACATAATGGTCTTAGTTTTTCTCGTAATTCATTATTTGTAATTACTAAAAACTTCCATGCTTCCATACCAAAAGAAGAGGGTGAAGTTCGCCCTGTCTCTAAAATATAGTTGATATTTTCATCACTAATTTTTTTGTTTTCGTCGAAAACTTTACAAGCATGTCTAAAAG
>JAGGWO010000075.1 GCA_021157485.1 Sulfurimonas sp.
ATAATAACAAAAAGTGAAATGAAAGTAATTAAAGATAAGTGGTTAATAGAAAAACATTTATATGAAGACTACAAAGTAAATTATTTATATATTAAATATATATTAATAGTTTTATTTACTATTTTAACTTTAATAATATATAGATATTTTATTATAAAAAAAGTTAATAATAAGCTAATCGAACAATCAAAAGAACTGAGTAATATACAAAAAGAACTTAGGTTATCAGCATTAACCGACTATATGACAAAACTCTATAATAGAAGATATTTCTCTGAGATATCTATCCATATTTTAGATTTAGCAAAAAGAGATAAAACAAATTTATCTGTCATAATGATAGATATAGATTATTTTAAAAAAGTGAATGACACGTATGGTCATAAGTTTGGAGATACTATTTTAATAAATCTTTCTAATATCTTACAAAACTTAACAAGAAAAAGTGATATTGTTTGTAGGTGGGGTGGAGAAGAGTTCATGATTATTCTGCCAAAAACAGATGAAGAAGGAACTTTTAACATTGCTGAAAAAATAAGATTAGAAGTTGAAAATCTAATCCTCAAATATGAAGATAACTCAGATGTTAGATTCACTATAAGCATTGGTATGTCTCAAGTAGATATTCAAAACGACATGGATATTGAAGCTTCAATCAATAGAGCTGATGAAGCACTTTATAAAGCTAAAGAGAGTGGTCGAAATAAAGTTTGGATCAAAAAAATAGGCTAACAAACCCCCTCAACAGCTGATACCTTATTCGCTTTACTAAGCTTCATATAATGTGAAATAAATAAATCACTTTTGTAGCAATTTAGTGCGACGATACTAGATGATAAAGAATTGATATTATCTCTTTAAGTGCAACAGTCAGAGTAAGGGTAGATGAATCTTTAAAATTTGATGCAGAGCATATCTTAAAAGAGATAGGTTTAACTATATCTCAAGCTATAAATTAAAAATAGTTCCAAAGCTATTAAAAACAAATAGTTCTAACTATGCCGATTCTTTGAACTAGGAGTGCGTAAGCCTCAGGCTGGTAATAATCATAGTAAAATACAAAATACTCTACATGAGCTTTTGGAAAGAAAGACCTAAACTCAGAGTATAACTGAGCAGCTAAAGTTTTGTTATGAGTCATAATGATAGTAGGCATCTTAACATTCTCTATAACACGCGACATAGTGTGCGTTTTACCGCTACCTATTACACCTTCAAGTGTCTGGTAACGATTACCTTTTAGTATAGAGTCACGAAGTTCTTTAATAGCAGTTGGCTGATCACCAGCTGGTTCAAATGGTGAATCTGCTTCATACCATCAAGGAGCACCGAAATTTATATCTTGTGTGTTATCTTTTTTTAAGCTATAATGTCATTAAGAAAAGATGATTCAAGTTACATCTTTAGTCTGCTTTATATTGATAACTTCTTGTTGACAGTACATTCATCCTAAAAGAAAACTTTATATTAGATTTTTATCACCTAAGAAATTTGGTGCACTCAAACAAACAAGGAATTAAAATGGCAACATTACTAAACGGAACAGTTAAATGGTTCAACAGCGACAAAGGTTTCGGTTTTATCGAACAAGAAGATGGCGGAAAAGATGTATTTGTACACTTTCGTCAAGTTAATAACAGCGGACACGGTCGTGTATCACTAGACGAAGGTCAAAAAGTGACTTACGAAGTTGGTGAAGGCGAAAAAGGCCCACAAGCAGAAAACGTTACAGGTCTGTAATCTTTCTTTCAAGTAGCTATATGCTACTTGGCTTTCTTAATTTAACTTACTAAAATATCGCGGAATAGAGCAGTTCGGTAGCTCGTCGGGCTCATAACCCGAAGGTCGCAAGTTCAAATCTTGCTTCCGCAACCAATCCAAAATCCTCTAACAAACTTTCTTTTTAACAAAACTAAAAAAGTATAATGCTTTAAAAAAAATTGGAAAAATATGAATGAAATTAAATTATCTGTAGACGAAAAGAACTTAAAAATAGTAATGAATATTTTGGAAAATTTGAAAGATGGACTTATTGAAAAGATTGAAGCAAATTCTAAAACTTCTAGCATGAGAAGAAGCACACAGTATCGACCAAAAACTAATACGATAATAAAAGAGGAAGAGTCTGGAACTTCTGATACTAGTGGTAAGTATATAAACGCAGCAGCTTACAAAAACAGATTAAAAAGTAAAAAATAGAGGGCTATATAAGCAAACTATTGTAAAATAACAATATTAAATCATAAGGATAGAAATGTTTAACAAAATATTGAAAATCGTATCACTAATCGCTCTTGCAATAACAATGAGTGCTTGTAATGGAAATGAGGCGAAACCGGTGAATATAACTCAAGGTAGCTCAACACACTTACAAAAAATAATTGAAAAAGGTGAGCTTGTCTTAGGTACATCAGGAACAATGACACCAATGACTCGTTCAATAAACAGTGGTAAAGATGCTGTTGGTTTTGATATTGATTTAGCAAAGGCAATGGCTGCGACAATGAATGTTACTTTAGTAGTAAAAGTAATAGAATTTGAAAAACTTATTCCTGCACTTCAAAATGGTGATGTTGATGTAGTTATATCTAACATGACAATAACACCAAAAAGAAATACACAAGTTGCGTTTGTTGGACCATATCTTACATCAGGTAAATGTCTTGTAACAAAAGAAGCTACTCTTGCAACAGCAAAAAAAGAGGAGTTAAATAGTGCTTCTCATAAAATTGTAGTGCTAAAAGGTACAACAACTGAAGCATTTTTAAAATTTGCACTGCCAAATGTAGAAGGAATATCGGTAGCGTCCCAAGATGTGGCTGTATCGATGGTAAGAGATGGCAAAGTTTCTGCAATGATGAGTGAGTATCCAATGTGTAAATCAATTATCACAAGTAATCCTGATGATAATTTTATTGCAGCGTTTTCAAATTTGACTTATGAGCCTATCGGAATAGCAATTGCACCACAAAATGTTCACTTGCAAAACTGGACTCAAAACTTTATGACTCGTGCAGATAATGTTGGACTACTTAAAATACTAGCTAAAAAGTGGTTTAAATAATAATAAACAATAGATAAAAGAGTACAGCTCTTTTATCTATACTATCTAGTGAATAACCTGCTCGATTTCTTCTGTATGAACTGCCGTGAAGTAAACACTTTCTAATCTCTCTTTAGTAACCTTTTTTTTTATCTTTTATAATTATCTAATATTCCAGCATACTCTTTCATCCATTTTACAGCACCATATGTGATTTAAGTTAATTATTATAATTAAGAGCAATATAAACTATAATTTAGTATTATTATATTAATAGTAAAAATGGAGAATGACAATGAAATATTTTTTAATAC
>JAGGWO010000090.1 GCA_021157485.1 Sulfurimonas sp.
ATAGAGAGGGGGAAACGCCTGGTCCCATTCCGAACCCAGAAGCTAAGCCCCTCATCGCTGATAATACTGCAGGTTTCACTTGTGGGAATGTAGGTCGCTGCCTAGTTGTCATTAAAACAATCACATGTACTTTTCAATTTACTCTTCGTTACTAAAACATTCACGTACAGAAGTACGCTTCATATTTCAGTGCCTTGATTAAAGTGAAAATTGCATGCGCTTGTTTTAATGACTTCTTCAATTTCTTTTAATGCAATTTATCTTTATACAACTCTTAATATGTTATTATCCTATTACTTATTATTATTGGAATAAAAATGAAAAATTACATAAAAGATCAAATAAAAAAATCATATGAAACTAAACAAAATATTTATACTAATGAAGACCTGCTTAATAAAATAGAAGAAGTTGCAAAGAAGTGTGTTGAACTCTATAGAGGTACCAATAAAACTATTTTAGCTGGTAATGGTGGTAGTGCTGCTGATGCTCAGCATATAGCGGCAGAGATGGTTGGTAGATATGGTTTTGATAGACCTTCACTGCCTTCTCTTGCCCTTACTACTGATACGTCAGCGTTAACAGCTATTGGAAATGATTATGGTTATGATCAAGTATTTTCTCGTCAGCTTGAAGGTATGGGACAAAAGGGAGATCTTTTTATTGGTATATCTACTTCTGGTAATTCAGTAAATATCGTTAAAGCATTCCAGAGTGCAAAAGTTAAAGGAATTACTACTGTTGCTTTAGTTGGTCGTGATGGTGGAGAGATGGCTAAAATTGCTGATATTTCATTAATTGTTCCTTCTGATTCAACCCCTAGAATTCAGGAGTCTCATATATTAATAGGGCATATCCTTTGTGATATTATTGAAAAAGAGATATTTGCAGATGGTGTTAGTTAATTACTAATGAATAAAGCTCTTTTTTTGGATCGTGATGGTGTTATTAATGTTGAAAAAGATTATCTATATAAGATAGAAGATTTTGAATTTATAGATGGTGTTTTTGAATTATGTAAGCATTATATAGATTTAGGATATTTAATCTTTGTTGTCACTAATCAATCTGGTATTGCGAGATCTTATTACAGTGAAGAAGATTTTGCTAGACTTTCCCTCTGGATGAGTAAAGAGTTCTTAAAACACGATATAAAGATAGAAAAAATATATCATTGTCCTCATCATCCAGATATTTCTGGTGAGTGTAGTTGTCGTAAGCCTAATTCTGGTATGTTAGAAGAAGCAGCTAATGAATTTAAGATTAATTTATCAGACTCTATAATTATAGGTGATAAAGAGAGAGATATAGAAGCTGGGTTAAATGCAGGTTTACGTGAAACTTATCTTTTTGATGAGTCTAAAACTGTTAAAAGTTCACGCGCAACTAAGATAGTCTCAAAACTTGAAAATATATGGAAAAAATAGATGTTAATTTTAAATAGTGGTGGTACTTTTAATAAGAGGTATAATAAAATTAGTGGTGAACTAGAAGTTCCTTTTGATAACGAAGCAATTGAGAAAATACTTCTTTGTGTAGACTCAGAGTATAGCTTAGCGGGTGTTGTATATAAAGATAGTTTAGAGATGGATATAAATGATAGAAAGATGCTTGCAAGTATTATTATGGAATCAACTGATGATACTTTTATTATAATACATGGTACTGATACAATGTCTATGACTGCTGAGTTTCTTAATGAAGTTTTTGATGATAGAAAAATTATTTTAACAGGCTCTATGAAACCTTTTGAGATTGATAATATTGAGGCAACTTTAAACCTAGGAATGGCTCTAGGATATGCTAATTCAGTTGTTGAAAATGGCGTTTATATATGTATGAGTGGTTTCGTAAAACCTTGGAATAATATAGAAAAAAATAGAAAATCAGGAAAGTTTGAAATTGTCAAATAAGATTCCTTGTACTCATTGTCATTTAGAATTTAGTGAAGATATGATGATAAAAGAGGGTGAGCACTACTTCTGCTGTAATGGCTGTCGGGGTGTTTATCATCTTTTAAGTGATGAGGGGCTTGATAGTTTTTATGAAAAAGCCGGAGATGTAAAACTTACTCCTCCAACTAATCAATACGAAGACTCTTCAAATTTTAATGCACCTGCGTTTTATGATAGGTTTGTCAAAGTAAATAGTGATGGTTTTAGTGAAGTTTCTTTAATTATTGAGGGTATTCACTGCTCTGCCTGCGTTTGGCTAAATGAGAAAGCCCTTCACAAGATGGAAGGGGTGATAGAAGCTAATATTAATTTTACAAATAATAAAGCTACAATAGTTTGGGTTGATAATATTTTAAAATTATCACAAATAATAGATATGATTAGAGCAATTGGATATAACGCCTATCCATATGATGCTTCACTTCAAGAGGCACATGTAAACAAAGAACGTAAAGATTACTATTTGAGAATGGCAGTTGCAATTTTTGCTTCTATGAATATTATGTGGATTGCAGTTGCTCAATATGCTGGATATTTTAGTGGGATTACTCAAGAGATTAAAACAATACTAAATATTGCAGAGGGTATTCTTGCTACTCCAGTTCTGTTTTATAGTGGTTGGATATTTTTTAGAGGTGCTTACTATGGCATGAAAAATAGAGTTGTTAACATGGATATACTTGTTGCAACAGGAGCTTTACTCACATACATTTTTTCAATATATATAACAGTTACTGAAGATGGAGAAGCCTATTTTGATTCGGTAAGTATGATTATTACATTTGTACTAATAGGTAAGTTTTTAGAAGTTTTAAGTAAGAAAAACGCAGCTGATACGTTGGACGTCATAGGAAAACATATACCTAATGAAGTAAATGTGGTTAAAGGTGGAAATATTGTTTCTTGCAAACTTTCTGATGTAGCAGTAGGAGATATTATTGTTGTTTCTTCTGGAGAGAAAATTTTACTTGACGGCGAAATACTTAAAGGTAGTGGTTCATTTGATGAATCGAGTCTTACTGGAGAGAGTGAACCAATGTATAAAGTTGAGGGTGATGCAGTTATAAGTGGAACAACAAGTATTGATGCAGATATACACTTTAAAGCTACAAAAGATTTTGAACACTCAACTCTCTCTAATTTAGTGCAGCTTTTAGAATCAGCTATTAATAAAAAACCTAAAATTGAACAGATAGCAAATAAGTTGTCTGAATATTTTTCTTCAACAATTTTACTGTTATCCTTAATAACATTTATAGTATGGTGGTTTTGGCCACATAGTTTTGAGACTGCGTTTATGGTTGGTATCTCTGTCATTGTTATAGCATGTCCTTGTGCCTTAGCTCTTGCAACTCCAGTTGCAACTTTGGTAGGACTGAGTTTAGGTGCGAAAAAAGGGATACTTTTTAAAGAGGCCGCTCAATTAGAAACTATGGCTAAAGTAGATACCCTTGTTTTAGATAAGACAGGGACTATTACAGTAGGTAAACCAGAAGTAATTAAAGAGAATATTTTTGCAGAGTTTGACATTGAGTTATTGTATTCCCTTGTTAAATCATCAAAACATCCAGTCTCACACGGTATATGTAAGTATATAGATGAGAACAAAGAATGTTTTAATGTTGTTGCGTTTGATGAGTTTAAACAGATACCCGCTCGTGGTATTAGTGCCAAGATAAATTCTAATGAGCTGCTAGGTGGTAATTATAAGCTAATGTTAGAAAATAAAATTGAAGTCGAGCACTCAAGTGAGAACACTTTGTTTTATTTTGCAGTAGATAAAAAAGTTGTAGCTATCTATGAGCTAAATGATAAAGTAAAAGATGGTGCTAAGGGGCTTGTAGATAGTCTAAAATCTAAAGGTATTGAAACTATAATGCTAACTGGTGACAATGAATTAGCTGCGTTTAGGGTTGCAAAAGAGATTAATTTAGAGAGAGTGTACTCTGAACAGACACCAGAGGATAAAGCTGCGTTTATATCTAAGTTGCATAAAGATAAAAGAACCGTGGTAATGGTTGGAGATGGTGTTAATGATGTATTGGCATTAGCCCGTGCAGATATAGGTATAGTTATGGGAAGTGGAAGTGATATAGCAGTTGATGTGAGTGATGTCGTACTTCTAAATGATTCTTTAAAGTCACTTGAAGATGCATTTAAAATCTCACGTACAACATATGGACTGATAAAGCAGAATCTTGGAATATCTCTGATTTATAATGCAATAACAATTCCACTAGCGATGGCTGGATATGTAATTCCTCTTGTCGCAGCAATCTCTATGAGTGTTAGCTCATTGCTTGTTGTAGGTAACTCTATGAGAATTAGATATAAATGGAATAAAGGATAAATATGGATGATTGGGTAATTGCGATGATGTTAGGTGCATCAATATTTTTGGGAGCCATTGCACTATTTGCATTTCTTTGGGCTATTAAAAATGGTCAGTTTGATGATGAAGAGAAGTTTTTAAATGCTGTGAAATTTGATAGTGAAGAAGATTTAAATGATGCCGTAAACGCTGAGAAAAAAAGAGAAGAGTTAAAAAAGGCTTATAAGCCAGAATAGAGTAAAATAGCCTCCAGACAGAGTCTGGAGAATCGGAAAAATTATTTACCGATAGTTTGTGCGAATGCGTCTAAATCAGCATCAGAGTATTTTGCAACTTGACCTTTCATAAGACCTTTCATTGGACCACCAAAAGTACCAGCTTTGTAACCTTTAAGTGCAGTAGCGATTTCAGCGTGAGACAGGTTAGAAACAACTTTAGATTTACCTAGAGCTTTTTTACTCCAGTCAGCACCGTGACACCCTTTACAAGCACCAGCGTTAACGCCAGCCATTAAAGCAGTTGTTGCAGTTAAAGCAACGATAGTAGTAACAATTTTTTTCATTTTAATTCCTTAATTTAAAGTTTCGGATACATTATAATGGTTTGAGTCTTAAATACTTGTTAATGAATTAAAAGGTATCATTATATTAAAATAAGTTTAGCATAGGTGTGAAGATGAGATACATAGAAGATGATTTAAAAAACAAAACAATTTTAATTACTGGAGGAGCAGGTTTTATAGGTTCAAACTTAGCATTTTACTTTCAAAACAACCACCCAGAGGCTAATGTAGTTATACTAGATAGTTTTAGAAGTGGTGAAACTCTCTCAAATGGAAACTTGAAAAGTTTTGGACATTTTAAAAATCTTATAGGTTTTACTGGTGAGATAATAAGTGGAGATATTAATGATAAAGACCTGCTTCTTGATTTGGAAATAAACTATGATTTTGATTATATTTTTCATGAAGCTGCTATTTCAGACACTACTGCACAAGAGCAAGACTTGATGATAAAAACTAATGTTAACGCATATAAAGATTTGCTTGACTTAGCAGTGGCACATGATGCAAATATGATATATGCATCTTCGGCTGCTACATATGGAAACGCTGAGTCTCCTCAAAGAGTTGGGCGCGAGGCTCCTCAAAATGTTTATGGTTTTTCAAAACTCAGTATGGATTATCTAAGTCGTGAGTATATGAAAGATAGTGATATTAGTATTGTAGGACTTAGATACTTTAATGTTTATGGAGCCGGAGAGTATTTCAAAAATACAACTGCTTCAATGGTACTACAGTTTGGACATCAGATACTCTCAGGTAAAAATCCTCGTCTTTTTGAAGATAGCGATAAGATACTTCGTGATTTTATATATATAGAAGATATTGTACAGGCAAATATAAAAGCGATGAAGCCAAAGAAAAGTGGTATTTATAATGTAGGAACAGGTAAGGCAAGAAGTTTTCAAGATATTGTTGACATACTTCAACGTGAGATAGGTACAACATTGACTTGTGAATATATTCCAAATCCATTTATTGGTTCTTACCAGTTTCATACAGAAGCTGATATAGCTACGACTAAAGAAGCACTTGGTTATGAGCCAGCTTATGAGATGGAAGATGGAATAAAAGCTTATGTAGGTGAAATAAAACGCATATATGAAGAAGAAGTTAAATAGATGAAGGTATTAAAAAATTTTAAACCAAATATTTTAGTTATTGGTGATTTGATGATTGATCATTACCTTTGGGGTAGTTGTGAACGTATCTCTCCTGAAGCGCCTGTACAGGTTGTAGATATATCTAAAGAGACAACAGTTCTGGGTGGTGCTGGAAATGTTGTTAATAATCTAAATGCTCTTGGTGCGACAGTCAGTGTAAGCAGTGTTATTGGTGATGATAGCAATGGTGAAGAACTTGTGAGCATGTTAAAGAGTATAGATGTAGATACAAAAAATATAGTAATTCAAAATGGAAGAAAAACATCTAAAAAAAGTCGTGTAATCGCAGTTTCTCAACAGATACTGAGATATGAT
>JAGGWO010000225.1 GCA_021157485.1 Sulfurimonas sp.
ACACGCATGAAATCACCAACAATTAGATTATCTTGTTTAAATCCTGCTGTATTTACATTTGCTAAATTATTTGCAATAGTATCAAGACGATTAAACTGAGTAACCATTCCTGCTGCTGAACTGTAATAGCCTGTTTGCATTAAATTCCTTTAAGGAGCATCATTTAAAAGTTTAGTAGCAAAGAGTGTGCCAATATAAAATTTAATCTATTTTTGGTTAGACTTAAGATAATTTCGGTATAATCCACTCTTTAAAAAACCTTAAACCATGGAGCATACTCCGATATGACTGCAAAAGAACTCAACAAAGCTATAGATTCGTTTTTTACTGATCACAAATCTAAAGATTGTTTAACTTACGAAGCCTTAATTGAGCTTTTTGAAAAACAACCAACAGCCGCACAATCAAAAAATATTTTTAAACTTATGACAAAAAATAAAGCTTGTATTTACACCTCTTCAGAGCAAGCAAAAAGACTTAATGACAAAGAAGCAGAAGCTAGACGTAATGCTCAAAGAAAGATGCTTGAAGATAATGAGTCTGATAAATTTGACATTCTCAAAGAGCATGAACTTCTTGAATGGTCACGTTCAGACTCACCTGTACGTATGTACCTTCGTGAAATGGGACAGATTCCTCTTTTAACTAAAGAAGAAGAGATAGAAATATCTAAAAAAATCGAGGGTGGAGAGAGCATAATTATCGATGCAATCTGTTCAGTTCCATACCTTATAGAATTCATTTTAGATTATAAAGAACCTCTTATAAATAGAGAGAGACGTGTAAAAGAGCTTTTTAAAAGCTTTGAAGATGAGAAAGAAGATAGCGATGATTCCAATGATGAAGCAACAGATGCTGCATCTCAAGAAAAAACATTAACTGCTAAAGACAAAACTAGGGTTGAAAAAGTATCAACAAGCTTTAAAGCACTAGAAAAAGCTAAAAAAGACTGGATTAAACTTGCAGATAAAGTACCTGAAAATTTAGATGCTGAGTTAAACGAAGAAATTATCCAATACTATTTAGGTGTTACATTTAAAAAAGCTGTTCTAAAAAATAGACTTCTTGATTTAGGACCAACTTCTAAGCTTATCAATGAACTTGTAAAAGCTATGGAAACTGCACTAAAAAGTGATGATGGCTATGATAAAGAGTTAAAAAGACTTGAGTACAAACTTCCACTTTTCAATGCGACACTAAAAGCAAACCACAATGTTTTAGTAGCTAAGATTCAAGAACTAAACAAAGAAGATATTTCAAATATGGTTCCTGAAGCTACTATGGTTTCTACATATATGGAAATCAAAAAACTTGTTCAGACTAAAGAAGCCTCAAAAAATAGTTTTGATATGGAACCTGAAAAATTAGCTGATATTTTAGAGCAGATTAAACGTGGTAAAAATATATCTGAAATCTCTAAAACAAAAATGGCAAAATCAAATCTTAGACTTGTTGTTTCTATCGCTAAGCGTTACACAAACCGTGGTCTACCTTTCCTTGATCTTATTCAAGAAGGTAATATCGGTCTTATGAAAGCTGTTGACAAGTTTGAATACCAAAAAGGTTATAAGTTCTCAACTTACGCTACATGGTGGATTCGTCAAGCCATTTCACGTGCTATTGCGGATCAAGCTAGAACTATTCGTATTCCTATTCATATGATTGAGACTATCAACCGTATTAATAAAATTATGCGTAAACACCTTCAAGAACATGGTAAAGAGCCAGATGTTGATACAATTGCAGAAGAAGTTGGTCTTTCAGTTGAGAAAGTTAAAAACGTTATCAAAATCACTAAAGAACCAATCTCTCTTGAAGCACCTATTGGTAGTGAAGATGATGGCCGTTTTGGTGACTTTATCGAAGATAAAACATCAGTTTCTCCATCTGACGCTATACTAAAAGACGATTTAAGAATTCAAATTGAAACTGTATTAGAGCAGTTAAATGAGAGAGAAAAAGCCGTTATTAAACTACGTTTTGGAATCATGGACGATGAGAGTGATAGAACTCTTGAAGAAATTGGTAAAGAGTTAAGCGTTACTCGTGAGCGTGTTCGTCAGATTGAATCTAGTGCTATTAAGAAACTAAAACACCCTAAAGTTGGTCGTAAACTTAAGAACTACATAGAAGAGTAAGTTTTTAAACTATGACTTTTGAGCAGCAATGGATAGAGTACGACTATAACCCTTTCGTACTCTTCAATATCAACGGTAAAATAGTCTCACTTAACTCAGAAGCACAGTTTCTTCTGGGCTCCACAACTGCAAATGAACTTTTTGATTTAGCTAAAGCTTATGCAAATATTACTTTTGGTTTTAAAACAACTTTTGTAGATTTAGAATTTGGTCGTTATAAGTTTTTTGGAATAACTGTTGGTTATGAAAATGAAAACCAAATCGGCATTAAACTCTATCAAGCCCCATCATTTAAGCTAAAAACCCCTAAACTAGATGGACAACTTACAAATATATTTACTCTTATAGATTTATGTATATCTACTAACTCAATAAACTCAGATATTGAGTATGTAAAAGAGTATGACCCTACTATTCCCGATATCATTATAAATTCAAATAAACTTATTAAAATTTTAAATAAAATATACTCTTGCTTTGAAGACAATGATTCTATTCATACAAAAGTATTTTATAGAGTTGGTGAACATATTAGATTTGAAGATAAAAAATATAGTCTATTTTCGATAAGAGTAAGTGCAGAGAGCCTCAATAAAGCAAGAATAAATGAGCTAAAAGTTATGGCGGAGAGTAGTAGCTTTTATGTTGATATAAAGAAAGACCTAACTCTTAACATACCTATGATTACCTCTTAAGAGTTAAACTCTTTTGAGGCAATAGAACCTACAACTATCCCAACTAAAAGTGATGGAAGATAGATAGCTATATCTAGAAGTTCATTATTTTTAAGAGCGATAAATCCTAAAACCAAGAAAAGATATGGAACAAGTCTAAAGAGTGACACACTTCCTCTAGCTCCATGCTTCATACTTTTTACACTTAGAGTTTTTATCTTAGCTCTTTCTTCTTTGACGATAGCTTTGAGATCAAGTTCTTCAACTGGAGCATCATTGATAGGTTCATCATCATAGAGTTCATGAGGATCTTCTATATCGTCAAGAAGGTCTCTCTTGTACCCCAGGGCACCCTCTCTGGCTTCGCCATTCACCTCGTCTTCAAAACTTTCAGCTTCTACCTGCGTTTGAACCATCTTTTTATATGCAAATGATGCACCTAGTATAACAAATAGAGAACTAAGAAATGCGATTTGAATATTTATAAAGATTTCAAAAGAGTAGAAATATGAGAGTAGAATTAATAACTCTGTAATCCCTACCGCCTTAATACTCTTTTTCACCATAATCCAAATCATCTTCTTTATCATCTTCTAACTGCTTTTTTATAGCATAACGAGGCTCTTTAGCCAACTCTTCATAAGCTTTATACTGTTTTGAATAAGCCTTATAAACATTTAAAATTGCTGCTGAAACACCTATAAATATACCAACCCAAAAGAGCCATCCTATCCCCGTTAAACTACGAAGTAGCCAACCGATACCAAATCCCATAAGTACAGCTACAACCATAGAAATACCTAAAGAGAGACTATCAGCAGCCTCTATAATAGGTTTTATTCTAGGTTTGCGCTCCTCTTTTGATTCGCTATCCATTTGTAATCGTTTTAAAAACTTTTGCACTAGCTTTAATAGTATCTTCAATCATCTCATCAGTAGTTGCAGTTGAGATAAAACCTGTCTCATAAAGTGAACAAGCGAAGTAAAAACCTTCTTCTAGCATTGCAGCATGAAATTTGGCAAAAAGTTCAGCATCACTACGACAAGCATCTGCAAAATTCTTCACTGGTTTATCATTAAAGAAGAAACCAAACATGCTTCCTCTCGTGTCAACTTGCATTGTAATACCACAAGCCTCAGCTTCTTTTTTCATTCCTTCAACTAGTCTTGTTGCACGCTCATTTAAGACATTCATCACTCTCGCGTTTTGTTTTAGCTTAGTTAGAGCTGCTAATCCTGCTGCCATTGCTACTGGATTCCCGCTTAGTGTTCCGGCCTGATAAACTGGTCCATCTGGAGATAGTTGTGCCATAATCTCTGCACGTGCACCAAAGGCACCAACAGGCATACCACCACCAATAACTTTACCAAGAGTAACAATATCTGGTTTAACACCAGTAATAGATTCAGCTCCATTTATAGTACCTCTAAAACCACTCATCACTTCATCAAAAATCAACAAACTACCATTTGCATCACAAATCTCTCTAAGCTCATGTAAAAACTCTTTATCTGCTGGAACAAGACCCATGTTTCCTGCTATTGGTTCAATGATTACACAAGCAATATCACTAGAGTCTGCAAAACATTTTTTTACAGACTCTATGTTGTTATATTCAGCTAAAAGTGTATGTTTAGTAAAATCAGCTGGAACACCAGGTGAACTTGGATTTCCAAAAGTTGCCGCACCTGATCCCGCTTCAACTAAAAGAGCATCACTGTGACCATGATAACAGCCTGTAAACTTAACAATATCATCACGACCTGTAAAACCACGAGCAAGACGTATAGCACTCATAACAGCCTCTGTTCCACTACTTACAAATCTTACTTTATCGATAGAATCAAAAAATGATACAACTAATTTTGCCAACTCTGTTTCAGCCTCAGTTGGAGCACCAAAACTAAGACCATGTTTTACTGCGTTTATAACAGCAGTTTCTATAGATTCATCTCTATGACCAAAGATAAGTGGTCCCCAAGACTGAACATAATCAACATATCTGTTTCCATCAACATCTTTTAAATAAGCACCCTCGCCTTCTGTGATAAAGATTGGAGTTCCTCCAACACTTTTAAATGCCCTTACCGGAGAGTTTACTCCACCGGGAATAAGACTTTGTGCCTCTTGGAATGCTTTTTTTGATGCTTCTGTACTCATTATATAGACCTTAATAGATTTTTTGTAATTATAGCAAAGTGCCCTTAACTTTTATTTGCTATAATCATCATACTTAAAATAAAATGGAAAAATTTGAATAGATCTACTTTTGCTCTTGGCGTTGCACTTTTAATTCATCTCTTGCTAATGCTAATTTTTTGGATATTAGGAACGATTTCCCCAGATATAAAGAAAACACAAAAACCTCAAGAAAAAAAGATAAAAATCTCACTTAAAGAGATGCCTAAAATGGATAAAAAATCTGGTCTTACAAAAGAGAAGATTAAACCATCACCTATGGCTCCACCAATGCCTAAAGGTTCTCAACTTAAAAAGATTATAGACAAACCTCTAGTAAAACTGCCACCTAAAAAATCTGATAAAAAACCAACTTTAAATAAAAAACCAACACCGACTAAAGCCAAGCCGAAACCTAAACCGAAAATTGAACCACTGCCACCAACAAAGCCATATATTCCTTTATTATCAAAAAAGCCTGATGTAAATCTGACTAAAAAACCTAAAAAAAGAACAAAACCTAAAGATAGCATGGCTTGGTTGTATGAAGACAAATCAGTAAATGAAGAGAAAAAAGAACAGAGTAAACAAGCAAGTGGTGCTAGTGCAGGTAAAAATATTAAAGAGTTATACGGTGAAGAGTTTGGAAAACTTACTCCAGGACAACAAAAATATATTATAGACAATGAAGAGATTATGAGACGTATTACACAACAGGTTCTAACTCGTGTTGCAAGAGTAAATTTAGGTCGTAATTTAAATGTAAACAGAACTAATGTAATAGAGTTTAAACTTCATCCAAATGGTGATATGACAGACTTTAAGTTCTTAGAAAAAAGTGGTTATTATGTCTTAGATGATACAACGAAAGAGACAATAAGCTACGCTTACAGTAGGTATCCAAGACCTAAAGAGGTAATTCTCATTAGGTACAATGTATTTTATAACTTAGCGAGACACTAAGAGATTTATTTTTTAGGGTTATTTATAATGTAACTCTTTTTAATGCCTATCATCTCATAAACAGATATCTCTTCACCAGCTTCTTCAATGATTTTGTCAGTATCAGCAAACTGACCCTTCATTTTTTGAATCTCTTCATAACCACTAGGTTTTATCTCACTCATAGCTACATTAATAGTTCCAGCCCACATTAGAACTATCATAATCCAAACTGTCTTTTTCGCCCCAGCATATACTCCAACAAAGTGGAAGCCCACACTTAATAAAACTGCAATAATTAGCACAATCGTTGTTGTCATTCAATTAATTCCTTAGCTATATGTTCACCTCTTGGTTGCATTTCAACTCCAATATCATTTACCATACTATCTCCAAAGCTCATAACACCCATTGTTCCTAATACCATCAAAAATATTACTAGTAAAAGAAAAACAAGTGCCATACTATAACGTTTCAATACTGCTATCATCTATTTAGGAACTATCCCATTAAACTCTATACATCTTGAAGTATGAAAATCTCTCTCATAACCATCATTTTTAAATTTATCACCCTCAATTCTCCAACCAAGTTCTTTCGATAAAAGAACCGATCTTGAGATTGTACGACGCATTTTATTTTCACAGATAATTGTTTCACCTGCGTTAAAAAGTTCCTTAACACCTTCCATTCGTGATGTCGTCATGTTATAGTGAAAAGCAATCATCAATGTAAGAAATCCACCAACAAGTAACATACCTCTTTTAAATGCAACCTTAGGCATAAAGTCTCTAGTTGTCACAATAGCCGTAATCGTCAATATAAAGGCACCTATTACTAAATAAACTACTTCTAATTCAAAAAAAAGTTCCATTTTATTTCCTATTTAATATATTTTGCTTCCCAAGCTGCATCAGCCGGGGTAAAGTACTCTATACGTACTTTTTTAAACTCTCTTGAGCTGTAAAGGGGCATATGAGATTTTGATTCAATCTCAGTTGCCATCTCAGCGATTATACCGTTTGTCTCTTCTCTTGTCTTTCCATGAACCATTGTAAAAAGGTTATATTGCCAATTTGGATACTTTGGACGAAGGTAACAGTGACTTACTGCACTAAACTCAGCTGCATTAGCTCCAATAGCTTCGCCTTTCTCACCATCTTCAACATCCCACACAACCATTGCGTTTGCATTAAAACCAGCTTTTCTATGGTTAAGAATTGATGCAAATCTTCTCATATATCCAGCTTCTTGAAGCTCTTTTAAAACTCCGAAAAATGTGTCGTAAGTGATATCAAGTTCTTCTATGATCTTTTTAAACGGCTCACTTACCATCTCAATATCATATTGGGCTTTTCTAACTATATCGTGATGAAGAGGAGTCATATTTACTTCTGTATGAACAACTTTTTTAACCTTCTCTTTTTTCTCATCTTTTCCAGTTGTGTTTAGTTTAACATTTATCTTAAAAAGTTTAAGAGTTGGAAGCATAATATAATCATCCGCTTCCGTAAGTTCTGCAAGTATTTCAACAGTTTTATCTAATCCTAACTTTGAATCAGGAGAAACACCAAGAGTAAACCAGATATTAAACTCATGATTTCTTTCATAGTTATGAGAAATTCCAGGATGAGAGTTAATAATCTCAACAGCAGCATCAATTTTCTCTTTTTGAACTTTAAACGCAACTAAAGAGGATTTATATCCCAATCTTTTAGTGTCAAAAATAGCAGATGTTTGACGAATAATACCAGCTTTTTTTTCAGTTTGAAGTATCTCTAATACTTCAGATTCACTCATGTTCAGCTCATTAGCAATTACCTCAAAAGGCTTTGCGACTAGTGGAAACTTCTTCTGTATTCTCGATAATATTTCGTCTTTTATCATTTTATATCTTTCATAGGTTATTTTAGATGGGTGATTGTAATCTAATTTAAATTAATTACAGTTGATGTTTGTCAAGTTTATAATTTTATATAATATGCTATTATGTCATCAAAAATATAAGAGAACATATATGGCTTACTTTCCGGCTTTTTTAAAGCTTGACAATAAAAAGATCTTAATCGTTGGTGGCGGCTATATAGCTTACGAAAAGCTAGACCATCTTTTAGATTTCACTAAAGATATTTCAGTAATTGCACTTGATTTGTCTGATGATATGGCAAAGGGTATCAAAGAGAATAATCTCTCTTTTGAAAAACGTGCTTACAGAGTTGGTGATATTAAAGATTTTGCAGTTGTAATAGTTGCAGTAGACGATATACCTCTTCAAGCAGAAATATTTGCAGAGTCCAAGCAGTATAACTGCTTATGTAATTCTGTAGATTCTGTAGATTACTGTGATTTCATCTTTCCATCATATATTAAAAAAGATGACTTGACAATTGCAGTATCGACTTCTGGTGCAAGTCCAGCTATGGCAAAACATCTAAGAATTTACCTGCAAAATCTTATTCCAGATACTATAGGTGAATTTTTAAAAGAGATGAAAGATTTAAGAAAAACTTTACCAAAAGGTAAAGAGAGAATGAAAATGCTTGATGAAAAAGCAAAAAATTATATACAACAATGGAGCAGTAAATGAGTGAAGACAATAAACCGGTAAGTTTAGTAAAGAGAGTATTTATATTTGGTCTATTCGCAGGTTTTTTAATAATGGGAATTTTAGCAGTCCAAAGAGCTTTACCAGACACTAAAGAAGAAAGAATTTATAAAGCTATTAAAGCTTACAGTCCCTATACATATGAAAAAAGACTTGGTGGTTTAACTATACTTGATTCAAGAGATTCTGACTTTAAAGAAAAGCCAAGTGCTGCTGACGTTCTTTTTCGTATGGATGAACTTGATAAAACATGGGCACAAACACATCTTGTTGTCCAAAACAATGATGTAATTATTACTAAAGACGACAACTCTACTGTAAAAATATTTATGGAGACTCCCAAAGAGAGAGCCTTTGTTAAAAGCTTCTTCGGTATCTAGTCTTTTAACTTAAAAGAGAAAAACAGAGCAATTAGCAGTGTAATTATTGCACTGCTATAAAGCACCTCGTAACTCAAAAAATGCAAAATCACTCCACCTAATATAGAAAAAAACATCCCCAAAGAGACAATATTCATCTGAAGCGCAATATATACAGGTCTTTTATCAGCAGGTGCAAGTTTGAGTATTAAGTTACTTGAAGCTATTCTATTACCATCTATTGATGCACCAACAAGAAAGAAAACCACCATATATTCATAAAGTGAAAAAGAGTTTGATGCCAGTAAAATAGATACTATTTGCAGAGTGATTGCTATCTTTGCTGTGAGTCTATTTCTACCACTTCCACTAAGTTTTCCCCATAAAAAGTTACTTATCATTGCTCCAATCATTTGAGTTGTTATGAGTGAACCAATAGCTATACCATCTAAATCTATTCTCTCTTGTGCATGTAAAATTATAAATGGAAGTGCAATTAAATATCCATAAGCAAAAAGAAAAGTTGTTATTTGAGTTTGTAGGGCTTTATCAGCTTTTAGAAGTTTAAAAGAGTTTGATAAAAATTCTTTAAAAGATTTCTCTTTTTTAGATACATTTTCTTTTATTGGCTCATCTACTAAAGAAAAAGAGAGGTAACCAAAGGCCATTATAAACGAGCTTATTATAAAAAGAAGACCATAACTTTGAGGTGCTTCAAATGTATGTAGTATCCAACCAGCTAAAGCACCGCTCAGTAGGCCTCCAACAGCAGAGAAAAACTGTCTATAAGCCATAGTTTTCCCACGAAATTTATGTGAAAATATTTTAGCCATTATTTCACGAAAATATATTGCAGCAAAACCTGCAGAAAAGGAGAAAAAGAAAAGACCAAGACCAATAGAAGCTAGAGTTAAATTTGGATGATTATCTCCAAAAAGAATAATTGCAACACCTATTAAAAACCATGATAAAAATCTTATAAAAAAGACACGACGAAGATATGGAAGCATTAGCTGATATGTCTGTGCATGAAACGCAGCAAATAGCTGAACAACTATTGCTCCACCACGAAGGAGTGCTGCAAAAAATCCAACAAGCATAGAACTACCGCCAAAGTAATTGACTATTAAAGGTAAAACTGTTGAAGGTTCAGCAATTGTAGTCCCTATTGCTAAAAAGAAACCATGTAAAATATTTTTTATATGATTGGAAAACTTATCCACTTAATTTAATTTTTCCCAAGCTTCATCTATACTTGCTGCGTTCCCTGTTACAAAAAGATATACAGCTGCGTTTAGCTTTGCTAACTTCATATACTCATCTGATGGATTGTTTAACTGATTTAGAGAGTCTTCTAAAGTAATTGCATCCCAAGATTTTTTATAATTTATTCCATAATGCTCAGGGTTAATTATAATCTCATCAACTTCACCACCGTCTGTAATCCAAAGTCTCCCTTTAGAGAAGAGTTCTGGAGTTCCTTCGTTTCCTTGAATAAGAGCAAGTCGCTTGTATCTATCAGAAAAAATCTCTACATATTTTTTCACATACGGTTTATGGAAAACACCTGTAATAGCGTACTCGCTATTAGCAACACCTGGAAGTTTTTCTATAGTATTAAAACCTGTACGCAGTCCTAATTTCATACGTAAATCTGTTAACTCACTCATCTCTACAAAAAAGTTTTTACGGTCAAAATAATGAGCATTTGGATTTAATTCTATATTGTTACATATATCTTTTATAGTGATTCCACCCTTTGCAGGAGTCAACTCATCTCCCATGACTATTAAACTAAGTTTTGATTCTTCAAGCACTTTTGCTACAAGTGGAAATATATAAGGATTTTTTGCTTTTCCATCAAATGGATATCCAAGCTCTAGTGAGTTAGGTATTGTAGTTTTTTTAATATATTCATCACATGCTTCAATAGCACCACGAAACTCTGTATTAGTCTCAGGCTTAAGTCTCCAACCAAGAAGAAACGCAGCAGATTGCTCACTTGGGACACTTTGATCTAAAATTTGTTCCATCATATCTTTAGACTCTTCTAAAGTTAAATCTCTGTTGCCTTTTGGTCCAGTTCCTACTGCATGTATATATTTAAAAAAATCCATTATTTCTCTTTTTCTTTGATATTAGTCAATTTATTTTATAAAAGTGTATAATATACTATTATACTTAAAGACAAAGGATGCTTTATGCGCTATCTTTCACTTTTAATTTTTATTGCTCTATCTGCACTAGCAAATGATGCTTTAATTCAAAAAGCACTTGATAGAGGGCTTAAGCCTATTCCAAAAGATTTTGAAGTTTTAAAGCAACAAGTAGATGATAAAAACAATCCTATTACAATCCCTAAAATACTGTTAGGGAAGAAGCTTTTTTTTGATAAAAATCTTTCTAAAGACAGAAGCCTTGCATGTGCAAAGTGTCATGATATAACAAAAGGTGGAGAAGATGGGAAACCTACTGCCATCGGATATAAAGACCAAGAGAATCCGAGCCATCTAAACTCTCCCACTGTGTTAAACACAGCCTATTCTAAACATTTCTTTTGGGATGGACGAGCTTCTTCATTACGAGAGCAGGCAAAAGGTCCTATGCAGGCTCATTTTGAGATGGCTTCAACTCCAGAACTTGTAGAAGAAAGAGTAAAAGAAAATCAAGAGTATCAAGAGAAATTCAACGAGATATTTGGTGAAAACTCAATCACATTTGACAATATTACGAAGGCAATTGCAACTTATGAAAAAACACTCGTAACTCGAGGAAGATATGATGACTTTCTAGATGGAAATCCTCAAGCTTTAAATGCTCAAGAAAAAAGAGGTTTAAATCTCTTTATAGATATGGGTTGCAAAGGATGTCATTTTGGCTCAGCCATCGGCGGTCAAAAAATTCAAAAATTTCCTCTTCGTGATTACAATAGTATTTTAAATTTAACTACAACATTTAACGAAAAAACAAAAGGTAGGCACGTTAAAGATATAAGCTTGAATTTTAAAATGTATCGCCCTTACCCATTTGAGAACGTAGGTGGTTTTATGGGCAGAGATGGAGAGAGAATCTTTAGAGTTCCAATACTTAGAAATATCTCAAAAACAGCTCCATATTTTCATAATGGTGTAGTCAAAACTTTACGAGAAGCTATTGAGATTATGAGTAAAAATCAAGTAGGTGTTGATTTATCAAAATCTCAACTTGATGCATTAGAAGCATTTTTAAAATCTCTTGATGGAGAGATAGTTGATTACAATCTATCTAAAAGTAATTAATGCGCTTTTTATTCCTTATTTCAACACTACTAGCAGTAGCATTAAACGCTAGTCACATAAGTTGGTATGGAAATTTTGACAAAGCCCATCAAGCAGCAATAAAAGAAAATAAAAAACTGATGGTTTTACTAATAAAAAAAGATTGTAAACCTTGTCAGTATTCTATAAAAACAACATTTCTAAATCAACCATATATTAAAGATATAAATGATAACTATATATCTGTTATCGTAACAAAAAATCAAAAAGAGAGCTATCCCATTGAAATGCTCTATACATTTGAATATCCAACACTATTCTTTTTAGACAATAGAGAACTTTTTGTGTGTGAACCACTTATAAGGGAAGTTACTCCAGAGAGGTTAAAAAACCATCTGAAGTTATGTAGATAATTTAGTGTTGTGAAGAACTATTTTCTAATGTTTCTTCTATGTCACTGCTTAAATCAGAAGCAGCAGCATCATTACTAAATTCGATGTATCCATCTTGAAACTTAATTGATGAAGAGATAGTATCACCATCATCAGTCTTTTCAGCTATAACTTCGTTACCCTGAAATTCAGTAATTTTCCAACCATTCTTCTCACCTGCATTTTTAATTGCATGGAGAACTTTTTCATTATCATGAGTATTTACTTGAAGTCCGTCACCACTTGTTGAGTTACATCCAGTTGATAAAACAAGAGTAAGTGCAGAGATTAAGCTTAGAGATAAGATTTTTTTCATTTAGAGATCCTTTTAATATAGAAATTCAAACAATCAATGATATAATAACAATTCTAAAAACAATTTGATTCATGTCAAGTTTTAGATAATCAATCCAACAAGGTCAAAAATGACAATAGAAATAGTAACGATACTTGTAATGACTTTACCAATGCTACTTTTTAGTGTGTATCCAGGTCTTAAACTAGGAGACTACATGGAAGAAAAGTATAATATTGAAGAAACTACTAAAAGAGCAATTGTCATAACCACAACTATCGTATTTACACTCACTTTATCATCTCTTCTATATTACTTGTAGCTATATAACTGTTTCATATAGTTACAACTATTATTAAACTTAACTTAATTTTTAAATTAACTTCATAAATTGATTTATGTCAATTTCCTTTCAGCAAAAGAGAGATAAACTACAATGATTCTGAAATTCTAGAACAAACTAAAGGAGATACAAATGATTGAAGAAGTAGCTATGAGACAAGATATACTTTTAGATGACTTTCTACCACTTTTTGTATCTTCTTCACTTGTTCTAGTTTTCGGAGGATTCTATGTTGGGATTTATACTGCTGTTAAAGTGAACCTACTTAAAAAATGGACTATGCCTTTAGCATATATATTTTGGATGCTCGCTTCCTATTGTTTATACTTAATGGGTAGTTTGATGCACGTAGGTGATTTTACAGCAAAGGCTTTAGTAGTTGCTGCAATCGGATTATTATTACTTCCGCATGCAGTTTATTATATGCAGCATCATGTTCATGAAGAAAATGAACATTGATATACTGTCTATATAATTAAATTAGGAGAATACAGTGGCTAAAAAATCTGTATGGAGTGACAATCGTTTCTGGCAACGTTCAGCGGCGTGGGTTACGGGATTTGCATCAATATTATTGATTTGGTTGACGTTTGACACGTCAGTTCAAATAGCAATGGGTACTGACGCAGACTTACAAAATGGCGTAACTAAAAGGGTTCCAGGGCCTACAGTTATAAACTATAAAATCACTTACGAAATGAGCACAGCACGTGGTCATGAAGTTCCAGTGATAGGGGAAAAAGAGTTATTTTTTGGTAGAGATGATTATTCAGAAGAAGAAGCTGGTGCTTTACTTCACTTAGGTAAACTTGGTTCTCAAACTAAAAACTGTATGAATTGTCATACACTTCTTGGAAATGGAGCATATTATGCACCAGACTTAACAAAAGCTTGGTTAGATCCAGCATGGGGACCAGAAGGTTCAATGCAGGCTATGACAGGAAAAGAGACTAAAGAAGAAGCAATGGCTGAATTTTTACAACATCCGTCAACTTATCCAACTCATGCTCGTATGATGCCAAACCTTGGTATTACAGCTGAAGAGGCTAAAGGTTTAGTTGCTTTCTTGAAACATATGTCATCTATAGATACAAATGGTTTCCCAAGAAACTTCGGAAAAATCAAAGGAGCAGTTCATGGCAAGTAATCACTTAACAGGAATAGGAAGTGAATCAAAACAGTTAGCAACATGGTATTTTACATTTGCTATAATTCTTTTTGGTGCACAATTATTATTTGGTCTCGTTGCAGCTATTCAGTATGTAATGCCAGGTTTCTTATTTGAACTATTAGATTTCTCTGTTGCTAGAATGATACACATTAATGCACTAGTTGTATGGATGGTATTTGCAATGTTTGGTTCAGTTTACTGGTTATTACCAGATGAAACTGGAATTGAGACTGTTGGAATTAAAATCGGTAAATTACTTTACTGGGTATTTGTAGCAGCTATCGTTGTTGTTGTCTTAGTATATCTAATCGTTCAAGTTGGACCAGCAGATGAAATGTCAATCTGGTTTATTCATGAAGGTCGTGAGTATATTGAAGCTCCACGTTGGGCTGACTGGGGTATCGTTGTTGTTGCTCTTGGTTTCGTTGCGAATCTTTTCATGACAGGAATTAAAGGTAAACAAACTGGTATCGTCACAGTTCTTATGGCTGATATGCTTGCTTTTGCAGGTCTTTATTTAGCTGGTATGTTCTTTACAGACAATATCTCTGTTGATCAGTACTGGTGGTGGTGGGTAATTCACTTATGGGTTGAAGCTACTTGGGAAGTATTCGTTGGTGCTTTAGCTGCTTATGCACTTATCACTATTATTGGTGCTAAGCGTCAAGTTGTTGAAATGTGGTTATGGATTGAGGTAGCTATGCTATTTGGTTCAGGTATTCTTGGTATGGGACATCACTATTTCTGGATTGGTACACCTGAGTACTGGTGGGAAATTGGTGCACTATTCTCAGCACTAGAGCCGTTACCACTTGTAGCGATGTTTATACATGTATTGTATGACTGGGGTAAAGAGACAGGTTTACAAATGGCAGAAGGCGCAGAAGGTCACGCTATTGCAGGTCACACTATTACTAATAAACCAGCATTTACTTGGATTGTTCTTAATGCATTTGGTAACTTTTTAGGTGCTGGTATATGGGGATTTTTCCATACATTACCACAAGTAAACCTATATACTCACGGTACACAGTTTACATCAGCTCACGGACACTTAGCGTTCTTTGGTGCTTATGCAACTATTCTTATCGGTATGATGTATCTTGCTATTCAAGGTACAAATGGTATTAAAGTACTTAAACACACTAAATCATCTATAGCTGGTATTTGGATGATTGCTGGTGGTGTTATGGGTATGGGTATTGCACTTACTATCGCTGGATATGTTCAAGTTCTTGTTTCTCGTGCACAAATGGGTGCTACATGGGCAGGTTACTTTGATGGTCAAAGCGGTATGTGGTTCTCACAAGCTATGGATTGGAGACTTATAATGGGTGTTGTTACATTCTTAGGTTTTGCATTCCTAATCAAAGATTTCTTAAGTACTGGTAAAAACCCAGTACACGAAAGATAAGGAGATAAATTATGTTTGAAGCAATGACAGATGTAGTACCAAGCTTTTTTGCTTGGTTAAATCAAGGTCCTTTAACGTTAACGATCTTTCTTCATACTATTATTATACTTCCAATGTTTTGGATTTATAAACAAGAGAAAGCTCGTTTAGAGAGTGAAAGTTAGAATTAGTTAGTTGTCGGTGCTGGCTCCATTGGGGCCAGTACCATATTTATCTATTTTGAAGGAGAATTAAAATGAGATTAAATAAATTAGTTATATCAGCTGCTGCTTTAGCAGTAGTTACTTCAGGTCTATTTGCTGGTACGTCTAATATGGACGTAGAAAAAGTATTTGAGAGAGAGTGTCAGGGTTGTCACGGTCCAAATCACGAAGGTGGTGTTGGTTCTGATTTACGTCCATCTGTAACTGCAAAGAAAAATGCTTATGAATTAGCATCTACTATTTTAGATGGTAGAGCTGGTACAGCGATGCCTCAGTTTAAAGAAAAATTTTCAAAAGGCGATGCTGATAAAATGGTTGATTATATTCAACATTTTAAAGGTAAAAAGATGGCTGTTCTTACAATGGAAGCTGTTAAAGATGGTTGGAAACCACTTAATGATAGAATGAAATTCTTCAAAAAGTATCCACATGCTGTAGATGTTAAGAAAAATACTGATATCTGTTTCGTAACAGAAAGAGATGCTGAAAGAGTTGCATTTGTTGATGGTACTTCAGGTAAAATTTTATCTAAGCACCCTGCTGGTTTCGCGGTTCACGTAACAGTAACTAACAAACGTCAGCCTCGTTATGCTTACTCAATCTCTCGTTCAGGTTTAGTAACAATGTTCGACCTTAACACTCCGGGTCAACAAAAAATTGCTCAGATCCAAGTTG
>JAGGWO010000096.1 GCA_021157485.1 Sulfurimonas sp.
GGTAAAAGTACTCTTTTAAAACTGATATCAAAAGAGTTAAAAAGCGAAAAAGGGATGATTGTTGGTAATTCTCTTGTGGTTTATTGCACCCAAAACACTGAGTTTCCCCCAAAAGAGCTCGAAGAGTTTATGATGACCTATACAAAAGAGGCGTATAAGCTTAGAGACCTTTTGCAGGTGAAGGACGAGTGGCTTGGCGCTTGGGAAACACTAAGCCATGGCGAGCGTAAACGACTGCAACTGGCAGTTACACTCTCACATGATAGTGACGTGCTGATGGTCGATGAACCAACCAATCATCTTGATAGCAAATCGCAGGCAGTCGTAATTGAGGCACTTAAAAGCTATAAAGGCATCGGTATTTTGGTGAGCCATGACAGAACACTACTTGACGCCCTATCACAACATACGGTTATGATTAAAGCGGGTGAAGTTTTAAAATACAGATCGAAATTTTCTTTGGCACAACAAGCTTATGGACAGACACTATCTAACAAGAAAAAAGTGCTCAGTGAGCAGGAGCATGAACTCAAAAAAATTAACAGGGTTGTTCAGATTCAAAAAGAGAAGATCTCTCTTGCTAAAAAGAAATTCTCTAAAAAAGGTGTTGGGAAACATGATAGCTCACTCAAAGAGAAGATAAATGGCGCTATTTTGACCGGTAAAGATAAAAATGATGGACAGATGCTCCAGCGAACCCTTACTAAGAAGCGTCACTTAAGTGAAAATATGAGTAGTCTCTCAAAAGAGTATGCGACAGGTATCACATTTGAAGGGAAAATCGCCAAACACAATTTTCCAATAGCAGTCGAGACATCCTGTATTGAGCTTTTTGAGTCAACTACGCTCTGTTTTCCTAGATTGTCCGTAAACGTTGGTGACAAAGTAGGTATCAGCGGGGAGAATGGTGCGGGCAAAAGCACCTTTATACGCTATTTTATAGATAAGGTGGATTTTAAACACGATTACCTTTACATAGCTCAAGAGATCACTGACAAACAGGCAGAGCAATTCTTTAAAGAAGTCAGTAACTTGGACACTGAAATGAAGGGTGAACTTTTTACCCTTGTTCAAAGACTAGGCTCTAACGCCAAAGCGCTGCTAAACAGCGCCATTCCTAGTCCAGGTGAAATGAGAAAACTGTTAATCGCGCAAGGGCTATTAAAACACCCTTCTTTAATTATTTTAGATGAACCAACCAACCATATGGATCTGGAATCCATACAGTTACTGGAAGCTTCTTTAAAAGAGTATGAAGGAGCACTGTTGTTTATTACTCATGACAAGACTTTTTTAGAGAACTTAAGTACGAAACAATGGATATTTGAAAAGAGTGAAGATCAGCGTTACAGAGTTGAGGAGAGTTTATGAAGATTGCTATTATCGGTGCTGGCCCTGCTGGTCTGATGGCTGCACAGGTGTTATCTGATGAGGGTTATGCACCGACGGTATTTGATGCAAAGCCTTCTGCGGGACGTAAGTTTTTGCAGGCGGGACGTGGGGGCTTAAACCTTACTCATTCAGAAGACTTCACCCTCTTTTCGAGCCGTTATTTTGAAGCTCAGTCTTTTTTACAACCTGCACTAGAAGCCTTTAGCCCCAATGAGATGCGTTTGTGGGCACAAAGCCTTGGTTTTGAAACCTTTGTTGGTTCCTCTGGCAAAGTCTATCCTCTGGATAAAAAAGCTGCACCCTTACTGCGTGCTTGGTTACATAAACTCAAAGCAAATAATACTCAGTTCAAAATGAAACATCGTTTGGTGGGTTGGTCAAAAGATATTTGGCAGTTTGAAACGCCTGATGGTCTCAAAGATTATTCGTTTGACGCGGTGATTTTGGCTTTAGGAGGTGCCTCTTGGCCGCGTTTAGGTTCAACAGGAGCATGGACAACGATACTGGAGGACAATGGGCTAAATATAACTCCACTTAAACCCGCAAATATGGGCTTTAATGTGACTTACTCAAAGCTGTTTAAAGAGAAGTTTTCAGGTACACCACTAAAAAATGTAGAACTCAGATTCAGAGATATTAACGGTAAGCTTCAATCCAAACTGGGTGAACTTTTAGTAAGTGAGTATGGGGTTCAAGGCAGTTTAATCTATACCTATTCTAAACTTCTCAGAGAGCAAATAGAGCAGAACTCTCCATTCACAGTTTATTTAGACCTCTTTCCCCATCGCAGCGAAAGTAAGTTAATACAACAGCTAAGCGCTTCGAGGGGTAAGCAGAGTTTGAGCGCATTTTGGAAGCGCTTAGGATTGACTGGCGTTAAGGCTTCTTTATTAAGAGAGGTGTTAGCAAAGGAGTTGTTAACCCAACCTGAGTTGGTGGCAAAGACGCTTAAAAAGTTTCCCTTAACATTAGATTCTTATCGACCAATTGAAGAGGCGATTAGCACAGCTGGGGGCTTAGGGTTTGATAATTTAGATCAACATCTGATGCTCAAGGATTTTCCTAGTGTATTCTGCGTTGGCGAAATGTTGGATTGGGAAGCGCCAACGGGAGGCTATCTGTTAACAGGAGTAATGGGACAAGGTAAACAGGCAGCACAAGGTCTTTTGAAATTGTTACAAAAAATATAACAAAACTTCTATCTACTCACCCCACCCTAACTTTTCTTTAAGTACATCGAAGTAGTTAAACTCTTCTCTGTGTATTAATTTTGCTCTTTTAGTAGCGAGTTTAATATGTACACTTTCACCTATATCTAACTCATGCATATCTTGTCCATCTACAATTATTAATGCTGGATTTGTCGGTGTTTTCATCTCAATAGAGAATTCTCCTGGAAGAACTACTGGTCTTTGTGTAAGTGAATGTGGGCAGATTGGAGTTAGTGTAAAGACTTGAGCTAGCGGAAACAAAACTGGTCCACCAGCCGATAGATTATAAGCAGTTGAGCCCGTTGGAGTAGATACGATTACACCATCACCATAGTAGGTATTAAAAGCTTTTCCATCAACCAATGTTTCTATGCTTATCATGTTTGATATTGATGGACGTGTTAGTACTATGTCATTAAAGGCATACAGAGTAATCTCTTCACCATTTTTAATAATAGTCGCCTCCAAAACTGAACGCTCATCAATCCTGCAGTGTTTTTTTAGCATATTATTCACAAACTCTTCAAGTTCATCCATACCAACATCAGCCAAAAAACCAAGATTACCAGCATAAACACCAAGAACAGGGATATCATAGTTAAGACTTCTTCGCGCAGTAGATATAAGTGTACCATCTCCACCCAGAGTCACAAGTATGTCACACTGCTTACAAAGATACTCAAACTCCATACCCATGACATCAATCATTCCACCACTAATACTATCTATATGCACTTCTATATCATGCTTATTAAAAATCTTTTCAAGTTTAAAAAATGTACTTTTTAATTCTGGAGTCGATGGTCGTAAAATAACACCAACTTTTTTAATACTTATTTTTTTCAAAACAAATCCTGCTATTAAATCTATGAACTATTGGATGATTATACACTTTTTGTTCTTCAAAAGAAAAAATGTATATAAACATCAGTAATGATACAGCACTTTTTATGATGGCCCTTCAGGAATAAAACTCCATATAAGCCAACTTTAGCTATAATCGCGAAATTATTTTAGGGCTCCAAACCCTTAAAGGACTTTTTTGAGAACTCATTACTGTACAGATTTAAACGAAACAAACATAGGACAAGACGTTGTTCTTACTGGTTGGGCAAATAACTACCGTGACCACGGTGGTATTATTTTTATAGATTTACGTGACAAAACTGGTCTTATCCAGCTTACTTGTGACCCCGAAGATGGTCCCCAAGCTCACAAAGTTGCTGATGGTGTTCGTGATGAGTACGTTCTTATCGCTAAAGGTACTGTTCGTCTTCGTGGTGAAGGTCTTACTAATCCACGTTTAAAAACTGGTGCAATTGAGATTATTGTAACTGAGCTTATTATTGAAAACAAATCTGCTCCAGTTCCTTTTGTAATCGGTGATAAAAATGTTGGTGAAGAGACAACTCTTAAGTATCGTTACTTAGAGCTTCGTGATCCTGATCTTTATGAAGTGTTTCGCCTACGTTCAAAAGTTGCAATCGCTGCAAGAAATATCCTTGATGAAAACGGCTTTTTAGAAGTTGAAACACCAATCCTTACTAAATCAACACCAGAGGGTGCTAGAGATTATCTAGTTCCATCTCGTGTTCACAATGGTGAGTTTTATGCACTTCCACAATCACCACAGCTTTTCAAACAGCTTTTAATGGTTGGTGGATTTGATAGATACTTCCAAATTGCTAAATGTTTCCGTGATGAAGATTTACGTGCTGATCGTCAACCTGAGTTCACTCAGATAGATGTTGAGATGAGTTTTTGTAATCAAGAAGATGTTATGAAAGTTGCAGAAGATTTACTTGTTGCAATGTTTAAAGCTGCTGGCTTTGATGCTAAACCTCCATTTAACCGTATTACATACAAAAATGCGATGGAATGGTATGGTTCTGACAAACCAGACTTGAGATATGACCTTAAGATGGTTGACGTTATTGACATTTTCGAGAGATGTGATAATGAAATCTTTACAAACATAGCTAAGCAACCGCATAAAAACCGTATTAAAGCTCTTAAAGTACCTGGTGCTGATTTAGTATTCTCTAAACGTGAGATGAAAGGTTTTGAAGAGTTTGTACGTAAGTTTGGAGCTCATGGTCTTGGTTACTTCCAAATGAAAGAAGATGGTCTTAAAGGTCCACTTATCAAGTTCTTCAGTGAAGAAGATATTGCACTTTTAGTTGAGAGACTTGAGATGCAAGTTGGTGATGTAGTATTCTTTGGTGCTGGTGATAAGAAAACAGTTCTTGATTACATGGGTAGATTTAGAATTTTCATCGCTGAGCATGAGAAAATGAATCTTGTAGATAAAGATGCATTTGAATTTGTATGGGTTGTTGACTTCCCTATGTTTGAAGTTGAAGATGGTCGTGTTAAAGCACTTCACCATCCATTTACAATGCCTAAAGATACTGATAAAGAAGATGTTGAAGAGATAGAGTCTATCGCTTATGACATTGTTCTAAACGGTACAGAGCTTGGTGGTGGTTCTATCCGTATCCATAAGCAAGATATTCAAGAGGAAGTATTTAAACTTCTTGGAATTGAAGAAGAGGAAGCTCAAGAGAAATTTGGCTTCTTACTTGATGCTCTTAAATTCGGCGCTCCTCCACATGGTGGTTTTGCAATGGGCTTTGACAGACTAATCATGCTTATGACTAAAAAATCAAGCATCCGTGACGTTATTGCATTCCCTAAAACTCAGAAAGCTTCTTGTGTGCTTACAAAAGCACCAAGTGCTGTTGATAATAATCAACTTCGTGACTTACACATTCGTCTTAGAGAACAGACTAAAGCGTAATGAAGAAGCTTTTTTTAATTATCGGAGCTCCCGGCTCTGGTAAAACTACAGATGCAGAACTTATTGCCAAAGAGAGTGATAAAATAACTCATTACTCTACTGGTGATATGCTTCGCGCCGAAGTAGCAACAAAAAGTGAGCTTGGACTAGAAATAGACCAATATATATCTAAGGGTTTAATAGTACCTATCGAAGTAGCTATCAAAACAATTACAAATGCTATTAAAAATGCTCCTACTGATATAATTATTATAGATGGATATCCTAGAAGCATGGAACAACTGAATGCCTTAGATAAATATTTGCAAAATGACTCATCTTTAGAGCTCATAAGTGTTATAGAAGTTCATGTAAGTGAAGAGACTGCTCGCGATAGAGTTTTAGGACGTGCTCGTGGCGCTGATGACAATACAGAAGTATTTGATAATCGCATGAAAGTTTACACTGAACCATTAGCTGATATCCAAACTTTTTATACTTCTAAAAATATTTTAAAAGTGATTTCTGGTGAAGGAACTATCGAAGAGATAGTTTTGGAGATGGGAACTTTTATAAACTCTAAAATTTAAACTTCATATTAAAAAGTATGAGGCCTAAATAAAGGCTTCATACTTTTCTTTAAGATATTGAAACTAACCCAGTTTTGAAACTATACTTGCCTCAACGTCAGCTATATCAGCTGTACCATCAACTGTAATATAAGTTAAACTATCAACTTTTTCTGCTAAATCTTTATAGTAACCAATAAGTGGTTTAGTAAGCTCATGGTAAACTTTAAGACGGTCTAAAACAACAGACTCTTTATCATCATCACGCTGAACAAGGTCTTCGCCAGTCTCGTCATCTTTACCTTCTACTTTTGGTGGGTTGTAAACTATGTGGTATGTTCTTCCACTTGCTAAGTGAGCACGACGACCAGCCATACGAGTAACAATCTCAGAGTCCGGAACATCTATCTCAATAACAGCATCAATCTCGATACCTGCGTTTGTTACAGCATCTGCTTGAGGCAGTGTACGAGGAAAACCATCTAAAAGGTAACCATTTTTACAATCAGCTTCAGAAATTCTATCTTTTACAAGTCCGATAATAATCTCATCAGTTACAAGTTGACCAGAATCCATAGCAGCCTTTGCCATTTTACCCATCTCTGTTCCAGCTTTAATAGCTGCTCTTAACATATCTCCTGTAGATATTTGAGGGATGTTATATTTTTTTGTTAAAAATTGAGCCTGAGTACCTTTTCCAGCACCAGGAGCTCCTAAAAGAATTATTCTCATCTTGTGTCCTAAATTATTTTCTTGTTAAAATTATATATAAATGAAGTTAAACTAACTATAAATTAATCTTCTTCAGCAAATCCAAAATCTTCTTCTTCATTATCTTGTTGAGCAGCTAAAATATCATCTATCAACTCTTTACACTCATCTTCTTCTATATCACCACTTTTAATATCTTCTAAGACATCTTGTAAGTCAGCTTTAAACTCACGTAGCTCTTCAATCTCCTCTTTTGCATCTTCTGTTGCTTCTTTATTATCTGCAATCTCTTCAAAGATTTCATCTAATCTTTCATCTAAATCAGGAATTACACTCTTAGTCAGTAACTCTTCTAGTTTTTGGGCTTGTGACATTATTTACCTTTATGGTTATATTTTTTGAAATTATACTATAATTTAAATATGAATTTTTACGCATTAATAATTGGAACTGAAATTTTAAACGCAAGAAGAGAAGATAAGCATTTCATATTTCTTAGAGATGAACTTTCAAAGTATGGACATGAGCTTTTTGCCTCTTTTATAGTAAAAGATGATGTTGAGCTTATTGGAAAATGTTTTGAGCTTATAAAAAATGATGAAAAATCTGTTCTCTTCTCATTTGGCGGGATTGGTTCAACTCCCGATGATTTAACTCGAGAGATATCCGCACAA
>JAGGWO010000051.1 GCA_021157485.1 Sulfurimonas sp.
TCGCTGTATCTTCTGCCCATGTCATTGGAGTCCAGTATTTTGAACCTTGATTGTACTCAAAACCAAATTTACCAGCATCTGTAAAACCATCAGGAACAATAGCACCAACCCAAATTGACTGACCACTCTGACTACCACCATTAGTGGAACCTAAAAGTTGATAACCATTTTTTGCATCGTAATTAGTATATGCACCCGAAATAAAAACAGTTGTATCATCTAAGAAATCACTAATCTCATCACCAATACCATCAACTTTTAAACCTAAAGAGAGTAGATCTGCTACACCAGCTGCAGCTGTTTTTGTAGATATATCTTCAAATTGTTGGCCTTTAGTATCAAAGATATGAGCCCATTGGTACATTACTTGATATTGTCCATCATTATAAGCATCACCCAGCATTAGAGCAAAATCAACATTTTTATTGTCAGAGTCTATCTCAGCATATGGCCCACCGTCTCCCCATGGAGTAGTACCAGTTCCATATACATTCTGGATTTCTCCAGTATGAGCACGACCATAAACTAGTTTCGTATAAGCACCTCCTACAAATCTATCCCAGTCTAACTTAACCATCGCTGCGTTTACTTCCATGTTTACAGTGTGAGCAAGTGGGGAACCAGGTTCTTTCTCATTTTCTCTATAGTTAGATAAGAAACCATTACTAGATGGTCTTCTACCAACACTCACGCTAATTGGCTGTTCTCCAAGAGCACTTGTGTAGACAAAATAAGCTTCTTTAACTCTCATAACACTATCGGATGCTTTAGAAGAAGCTGCCCAGTCTTTTAATGATGGTTGACTAGCGTCATCGTAGTACGCGTGAGCACCCCAAATAGAGTAAATAGCAAGTTTACCTTTAAAAATTAGTCCATCCATAGGTGCAGCACCCATAGTTAAATAGAGTCTGCTTGTTAATAGTGAATTATTACTAGCAGTTTCACCAGTATCATTATCTTTATATTCTAGAGAATCAATAGCATTTCTAAAATCAACACCAAACTTGATATTATCCCCACCAGTAGCTTTTTTAACTGCAGAGAGTGATTTCTTAGTTCTTTTACTATCTTTTTTTAGTTTTTGAACCTCTTTTGTCAGATCATCAATCTGTGTTTGCATATCTGTATTAGCAAAAAGTGAAGTGCTAAGTAGAGTTGCAGTAGCAATTGAAATTATTTTTTTCATTATATACCCTTATAATTATTTATGAAATTGTAACATAAATTTGATTACATTATGAAAGTTATCTGTTGTGATTATAAGTGAAAGTTATCTATTAATATATTTTATCAACAAGGAGTTGTGCTGATACACGGTTATTGAACTCATTTTTAGTAACTTTGTAAGAGCATGTTATTTTTCTATCTTGCGGCATAAGAAAAATAGTTCTAAAGGCGATTAATTCAACAGTTTTTCTGTCATGTTGAAATTGTCGTACTTGAATACGTGAGTGAGACTTATCACTTCCCATCAGTTTTATACTTACAACCTCTGCGTTTTCAAGAAGAAAACTTGGACGTGAATTTGCTTCACCGTAAGGTTCAAAACTCTCTAGTAAGTCTAGCAGTTCTAAGTCTATCTCATCAGTTGAAAGTATCCCAACTGTCTGCTCACTAGGCATAAAATCTTCAGGATTAAGCTTTGAAGCAGTTGCGTTTATAGCCTCTCTAAACGCAGCTAAGTTTTCTTCTAAAAGCCCTAAACCAGCTGCCATTTTATGCCCACCAAACTTAGTTAACAGTTGTTCATTAGCTTTGATTAACTCATAAATACTGACATCACCAATACTTCTAGCACTTCCTTTAGCAACACCGTTTTCAATACTTAAAACTATCGCAGGTTTGCCAAACTTATCAACTAAACGTGCTGCAACTATACCAACAACACCCTCATGCCAACCCTCACCAGCAACTACAATGACCCCTCTGTCATTCTCAACTTGATTGGGAATCTCACTTAAACTTTCAGCCATTTTGATAGCTTCTTTGGTACACTCTGCCTCTGTCTCTTTTCTAAGGTCATTTAGTTTTCCAAGAATCTCAAACTGTTTGTACGCTGCGTTTGTATCAATAGCCGTGAAAAAATCAAGAGCAATACTTGCATCTTCAAGACGTCCTGCAGAGTTCAGACGTGGCGCAATTTGAAAAGCAATATCTTCTGAGGTGATATTTGATTTATTTAAAAAGTCTTTGATAATTATAGAAGATGGACGACTTGAAGTCATAAGTAGTTTTAAACCCTCTTTTACAAGAGTTCTATTTATATCTATCAAAGGCATAATATCTGCAATAATTGCAATAGCTAAGATATCTAAGAACTGTTTCATGTCAATACTGAGGTTTAACTCTTTTTTCACAAGGGCTAAAAGTAACCATGCAACTTGAGCACCGCATATCTCTTTAAATGGATATTCACATGATGATAACTTAGGATCAACAATTGCAAAAGCTTCAGGAAGTATGTCTCCGGGAGTGTGATGGTCTGTAATGATAAGCTCAATCTCACGCTCTTTACAAATTTTTGCAGCTTCTATCGCTGAGATACCATTGTCGACTGTTATGACCAAATCAGCATCTATTCTCTCTAA
>JAGGWO010000147.1 GCA_021157485.1 Sulfurimonas sp.
CTTCAGGAATATCAATACTTCCATCTTCATTTTGGTTGTTTTCCATTATTGCTACTAATGTTCTACCAACTGCAAGAGCAGAACCGTTTAGTGTGTTTACAAACGTATTTTTCTTTCCGTCTTTATAACGGATTTTTGCACGTCTTGCTTGGAAGTCTCTTGTGTTTGAGATAGAAGAGATTTCGCGGTATTGGTCTTGTCCTGGTAGCCACACTTCGATATCGACAGTCTTAGCAGCACTGAAACCTAAGTCACCAGTACATAATTGAACAATTCGATGAGGTAACTCTAAGGCTGTTAATATATCAGAAGCACAATCAATCATCTCGTTAAACACGATATCGCTTCTCTCCTCTTTTGTTATACAAACTAATTCAACTTTATGAAACTGGTGTTGTCTTATCATTCCTCTTGTATCACGACCAGCGGCTCCTGCTTCTTTTCTGTAGCATGAAGTGTAACCTGTCATTTTAATTGGGAGTTCTTCATAAGGGATGATTTCATCTTGAAAAAGGTTTGTAAGTGGAACTTCTGCCGTTGGAATCAAGAACATCTCTTGACCCTCTATCTTGTACAAATCATTTTCAAATTTTGGAAGTTGACCTGTTCCTTCTAATGCTTTTCTATTTACCATGTGAGGAACGCTTATTTCATGGTAACCTCTTTTAGTATTAAAATTAAGCATGAAGTTTATAAGTGCACGTTCAAGCTTTGCACCCATGTTATAAGATACGCTAAAACGACTACCAGATAGTTTTGCCCCGCGTTCAAAGTCTATCCAACCGTTTTGTTCAGCTAACTCCCAGTGCTCTTTTGGAGTGAAGTTAAATGTAGCAGGAGTAAGTACTTTTTTAATCTCTACGTTATCATCTTCATCTTCACCATCTGGAACACTATCGTCGGGTATGTTAGGAACAGCCATAGCAATTTTTTCTAACTCTTCTTGGCAGTTTCTTTGAATATCAAGTGCTTGGGCAATAACGATTTTATTTGCATCAACTCTCGCTTTGAGTTCAGAGATATCCTTACCCTCACGTTTGTAAACACCAAACTCTTTACTCATTGCGTTTTGTGCAGCTTGAAGTGTTTCAAAACTAACTTTAGCAACTTTTAGTTCTTCATTTTTTATTTTTAGATTTTCCATCAAAGAGGCA
Organism: Sulfurimonas sp.; assembly: GCA_021157485.1. GTDB lineage: Bacteria > Campylobacterota > Campylobacteria > Campylobacterales > Sulfurimonadaceae > Sulfurimonas. The sequence continues at coordinate 1,155 of JAGGWO010000147.1, forward strand.
TCTACGCCTTTACGAGCAAGCTTTTTACTCACTCCGTCAAAATCTTTCTGTAGTAGTTTTAAATCAATCATATCTTTCCAATATATATAGTATAAATAATTAATGTGATTATATCAAAATATATAAGAGAAAAAGGTGTTAGATAGATATTTAATATCTACTGTGATATTATTGGGGTACAATAGTATAAATATTATAAAAGGTTATAGTAATGGGATATAAGGTACGCTTTATCAATAGAGTAGTTCTTATCGTTATGCTGATTTGGTCTCTTTTGATGTTAGTTGCAACCATAATTTCAATCTCTGATAATTATAGATATGCAGATAGACTAGCTAAACATGAAGCGATAGTGAGTGTTAAAAAAGATTTAGCATATCGTTCTTGGGTTGCATCTCATGGTGGCGTTTATGTTCCTATTACAGAAAAAACACCTCCGAATCCTTACCTTGCCCATATACCAAACAGAGATGTGACGACTTCAGCAAATCAAAAACTAACACTTATGAATCCTGCATACACACTCTCTCAGATGATGAAAGATTATACTAAACTTTATGGAACTAAAGGACATATAACAAGTCGAATCTTGATGAATCCTAAAAATAAACCTGATAGTTGGGAAGAAAAAGCACTTGAAGATTCTGAAATAACAGGTAAATCATCATTTACAAAAGCTTTTATCGATGGGGAAGAGTATTTTCGTTATCTGCGTCCTTTAGTGACTCAGCAGTCTTGTCTAAAGTGTCATGCATTTCAGGGTTATAAAGTTGGTGATATTCGTGGCGGTGTTTCTGTTTCAATACCTATGAAAGAGTTCTATGCAGAAGCTTTTGCTCATTCAATCCGAAATTCTATAATAATTTTTCTGATATATATGCTTGGACTTGGAGTTATAGTATACGGAAAAAGAAAAGCTAAAGAGATTTTAGAAACAAAAATTAAGGACTATGAACAACATATATTCTCTTTGGTAAATATTATTGAAAAGAGAGATAGTTATACTGCTGGTCATACACAAAGAGTTGCAAAATACTCAGTGCTGATAGCTAAAGAGATGGGATTTAACAAAGAAAAAGTAGATGATCTTTATAGAGCTTGTATGCTTCATGATATCGGAAAAATTTCAACACCAGACTCTATTCTTTTAAAACCGGGGAAATTAACAGCCTTGGAGTATGACATTATTAAAGAGCATGTTGTAGTGAGTTATGAGCTGCTTTGTAATGTTGATATATATAAAGATATTGCCGAAATTGTTCGTCATCACCACGAACATTATGATGGCAGTGGGTATCCTCAAGGTCTTAAAGGTGATGAGATTCCTATTTTGTCACAGATTATGACGGTTGCAGATGCCTTTGATGCTATGACAACAAATAGAATATATAAAACTAGAAAAAGTGTAGAGACAGCCTTAACAGAGCTAAATGAATTAGGTTCTAAACAGTTTCATGCTGAAGTTGTTAAAGCCGCAGTAGTCGCCTTAGAGTATATTGATATCGAGATGAATATTACACAAAGACCAAAAAGTAAAATAGAAAAAGAGAGATTTTCATACTTTTATAAAGATCAGGTAACAGGTGTTTACAATAAGGATTACTTAGAATTTGTTTTAGCTTACAATAATGCAGAAGAGTTCAATATAAACTGTGTTCATACAGTTTACCTCCATAACTTTAATCAATATAATAAGAAAAATGGTTGGAGTGAAGGCGATGAGTTACTTAAAAGCTTTGCAAAAGTATTGGATAATATAAATAAAAGTGACTTTGTTTTTAGAGTTTATGGAGATGATTTTATTATCTTAAATGAAGAGTATTTTGAGATAGAAGATAGTATTGAGAGTTTAGAAAAAGTTTTGATTGGTACAGGAGTGACAATGACGTATGAATATTTTAATATGAAAGAAGAAAGTATATACGATATCTCTGATTTAGAAAAGAGACTCTAAGTCAGAATGTCTCTTGCTAATTTGAACTGGTTTGCAGTCATTAAATGTAATTTAGGGTGAAGAGTTTTTAACTCCTCAAAAAGAGTTTTGCTGAGTTCATAACCAACTTTGTACTCTTCTTCCACACTCTTTGCGTTTGCAACTCTTAGAGCTTCTATCCAGCTATCTGGAACATTAATGCCGGGAACGTGGGCAGATAAAAACTGTGCAGTTCTTAGTTTAGTGATAGGAAATACTCCAAGAATAAGTTGGGTATCTTTGTTTTCATTGCAACACTCTTTGTTTGCTGCTGCGTTTAATTCAAGCAGTAGTTTTGCATTTTCTACGTTATACACAGGTTGAGTGATAATCCCAATCGCACCATGTTTGATTTTTTTCTGCATCTTCTTTTGTAGTGTTTTTGGATTTTTTGCAAATGAGTTAACTACAGCAAAAGGATGAATGTGCTCTGGTGCATGTGTAAAAGGTTTTCCTGCATAGTCCATACCAGAGTTAAACGCAGAGATGATATCTAAAAGAAGTGAACTGTCAGCTTCAAAAACACCTTTAGCGTGAGGCTGATCAGATATAGTTGCAGGGTCACCAGTCAGTGCTAAAATAGCTCTAATATCTACTTCATTAGCACCAAGCAGATCAGACTGAAGTGCTATTTTGTTTCTATCTCTCATGCTCATGGTAGCAATTACAGGTTTGTGAAATCTCTCTTGAAGCATTTTTGCAGCGAATAGGGCATTGTACTTTAGTTTTGCAAGTGGGTTATCTGTAGTTGAGAACCCATCTACTAAATTATGTAGTCCCAACTCTTCTATCTTGTCAATCGTTGGAGAAAATTGAGCAGAGTGCCCAGGAGTAGTCTCTAGAGTTATATATGTGCCGTTATGCAGCTTATCTATGAGTGTGTCAAACAAAAAAAGTCCTATTTCGCTATAATTGCGACATTATAACAAAAGAGAGATTATATATGCTAAAACTAGCCGTTTTTGATTTTGATTCAACGCTTATGGATGGAGAAACTATAGATTTCTTTGCCGAGGAGTTGGGAATTGGTGAAGAGGTTGCTCTTATTACTGAAGAGGCAATGAGTGGAAGACTTGATTTTTTTGAGTCACTACAACAGAGAGTAGGGCTTTTAAAAGGGCTTGATTACTCAGTAGTAGAGAAGATTAGTCATAATCTGCCATATATGCCTGGAGCGGTAGAGACAATTGCTGAGCTCAAAAAACGCGGTATTAAAGTTGTATGCTTTAGCGGTGGTTTTAGAACTGCAACATCTTACGCAAAAGATATACTTGGCTATGATGCAGATTTTTCAAATGCACTGCACCATAAAGATGGAAAACTTACAGGACTTGTAGGTGGAGATATGATGTTTAACTTCTCTAAAGGTGATATGTTGCAACGTTTGCAAAATATCCTTGGTGTAAGCGAAGAAGAGACACTGGTATGTGGAGATGGAGCAAATGATTTAAGTATGTTTGCTCACGCAGGAACTAGAGTTGCGTTTTGCGCAAGAGATATACTCAAACGTGAGGCAAATATAGTTATAGAAACTAAAGATTTAACTCAAATATTAGAAAAAATATAAGGAATAGAATGTTAGAAAGTACAGTATGGAGACAGTATCATAATGATAACAGTTTCAGACAAAAAGTAAGTGAGTTTTGTGTTTTACAAAGTGAAGATTTAATAGAAAATGACAAAGATTTATATGCAGTTTTAAAAGCTAAACTTACAAAAAAAGAGTTGAAACTTTTTGCTATGGATACAGCAGGTATCGATGAAGCAGAGATAAAAGCTGATTTGTCTTTAGATGATGAAGGTCTTAAAAAGGCAAAATTTAAACTATATAAGAAGCTAAAACAAGATAAAACGCGTCTAAGTTTTAGAGCAAGTAATTTCGAGTAAAGATTCAAGACTCTCTTGAATCTAACTACTTAAGTATAATTTTAAACGCAACTCTTCTAGATTTTTCTCTATCCTCACTATCATTTAACATCATTTTTTTAGAGTAACTAAACCCACTGCCTCTAAGTATTTTAGAGAGATTTATTTGTGTCGGCTTACTCTGATTTAGGAAAATATAACTCAGAGTTGAAAAAGAGCGATTGATTGAAAGTTTTTCATTTTTGACGTAGCCCTTAGCAAAATTTTCTGTTCCCCACTCACTAGAAGTGTGTCCATTGATTTCTAAAGTGTTTATCTGCTCTTTATTGGCATTTAAAAATGGTACTAATTTTTTAGAAAATCCATCTAGAAATAGTTTTTGTTTATCGGTTAATTTATACTCACCAACTTTAAAGTACAGAGATTTATCTATTAGCTCTATTGTTAAATCTTCTTTGATTGTAATTATATGTTCATCAATCTCTTTTTTAAATATATCACATAGCTTTTGATAAAAGTTAGTTACATTTGTAGAGATCTGAGCAAGTGTACCATCACGATTAAACTTTGCGATCCACATGTTTGTCTCTTGAGAGTTATTGTTAGTATGAACACCTGCAGCTGCAGCTTGAGAGTTATGAAGTATCGTAACCGCGTTAAAGAGGTCATATTGATCTTGTCCGTAATGCTCTTGATTTCTCATTGTAAGATGTGAATCTAAAATCATTACAAGTCCATCAGTGTTGTATGTGTCTTTTACATAGCCAACACCAATAAAACTACCATCTGAGAACTCTTTTATATCATTTAAAGTACTTGGATAAGTTGTAAATATCTTTTTATCAATAAGTACATTTTTATAGAGGTCAAACTTTATAAGTCTGATCTGCTCTTTTTGCATATTGTTATATTCACTCAGTGCTAGAACAAAGTTATTGTCACGTAGTCTAATTATTTTTCTAGGTGTAACAAGGTTTTCACTTTTGTAATGTTTTAACCACATTCTATTACCATTTTCAGTTATACGCATAAGTGTGACATTTTTATTTTTATCGTAAGAAGTTGTGCTTACCACAATGATAGAGCCATCTCTCGCTTCTGAGGCATCAATCCCTCTATCATCATACTTTGTACCATACTTCTTACTCCAAAGTTTAGCGCCATCTTTTGAAAATCTAGTGATGTATATATCATTTTTACCAAGACCAGTCTCAAACATACTGTCATGAGCTGAACGTGAGGTAACCGACGAGCCAACAGCCAAAACACCACCATCACTCATAAGAATAAGATTGTTCATTCTGTCATAATTTTTAGTACCAAAGGTTTTGTTGAAAATTATGTTTCCATTCGAATCTAACTTGAGTATCAGCAAATCACCATCCAGAGTATACCCGCCAATATAGTAGCCATTAGCTGGAGTTTTTGCGAGTGCTACAGCCTCTGTAAATCGTGAGAGTTTAGTTGCTTTTGAGAGAACAACTTCTGCTTTGTTATTTAACTTCAGCAGATGAATTTGTGAGCCATGTTTATTTGAAACGCTTGATAGGTAGTCAAAGGCATTTGTGTAAGTTTTACTAGTATGAGAATTTTGTTTAAACTCTCTAGAGAAACCAACAGCACTAATACTCCTGTCATAATCTTCCGTGATGTCAAAAAGAGCGTCACTAAAAGGTTTGTCGATAATTACAGAGTAATCAGATGTTTTAGAATATAAAGATGAGAGTAATAGTAAAGTTAAAAATATAATTTGTTTCATTAGAGTACTTTTTTACTTTTTATATAGCAAAAAATATTCCTAATTTATGACGTTGATAATTTAAGGGAGTGTTGTTTAAAGTAGATGGTGCAAAAGCACCAGGAAAAACCTATCTTAGGTTTTCGAATGGTGCAGTTACAACTTGTTTACGAGTAACTGTATAAGGAACTAATGCCGCAGCACGAGCTCTTTTAATAACGATTGAAATCATATCTTGGTGACGTTTACAGTTACCTGTTAAACGACGTGGCATGATTTTATATCTTTCTGAAAGTGAGAAACGTAAAGCTCCTGCATCTTTATAATCCATGAAGTCAACTTTTGCTTCACAGTACTTACAATATCTTTTTTTGTATTTTCTTTTTTCTGACATGTTATTACCTTTTTTATCTATTTTCTAAAATGGAATTTCATCTTCATCAATATCAATTACAGGAACTGAGTTGCTACTTGGCATCTCACGACTCTGTGCAGCTGCTGGTTTGTTATAGCTAGGCTTTTGATAACTCTGTTGGGGACTTTGCTGAGGCTTTTGATAACTAGGTTGCTCACCTTGTTGGGGAGCTGAGTAGTTATCTTGGCTTGGAGCTGGAGCATTATTAGGTGCATTGTATCCACCTTGATTAGCATTACTGCCACTATCCCCCTTAGAGTCTAGCATTTGCATAGTCTCTACCGTTACAGAGTGTTTAGATCTTTTTCCACCGTTTTGGTCTACCCATTGTTCAAAGTTTAATCTACCTTCTACCAGGATCTTACTCCCTTTACGAAGGTATTGGTTAGCAACTTCAGCACTTCTACCGAAGAATGTAATATCTACAAAACATACTTCCTCTTTTTTC
>JAGGWO010000119.1 GCA_021157485.1 Sulfurimonas sp.
AGTGCACTAACTAAAACCATGTAAAACTTTTTACCTGATGTAGTCTCACAAAGAATTACAACCCTTTCATTCTCGATAAAAAGATTCAGTCTTTTTTTAAGTGAAGGTACATTTACAGGATAAAACTTACCTGGAATATGTACAGCCTTTAAAACTTTTAAATTTGTAGGAATATGGTAACGATGATAATCTTTAGGAGATAAATAACAGTTTACAAATGTACCATCATCAATACTACTCTTCTCTTCTTTAGAAAACTCATCTCCGATAAAATCAGCACACTTATATCTCATTCCTTTGATTTGAAGTGCATAATCATCTGTGATAGTTCCACATTCAGTTATCTGAGAATCACATGGAGAGATAAAATCTTCTGCTTCTAATGAAAATCTTCTATCTACTTTTAATCTTCTTGTAAAAAGAGCGTTTAAACTCTTGTATGTACTTGAAGCATGGAACTCACCCATATCTAGCCCCATAAGACCTACATACGAGCTATTTATTATTTTTTGAATCCATGTTGGAAACTCTTTAGAAGCAAATTTTCCAAAACCTTGTGAAATTACTGATGTTATATGTCTTTTTTCCATCTTTATTACTTCCTATTTATTTATTTTTCTTTTAGCTATTTCTTCGATTAATACTGTTGCATATGAGCCTTTTGGAAGAGTAAAATTCATCTCATACTGAGCTTCTATAGGGTTAAAACGTCCCTCTACATCAGTTGGATATATCCATGCAAAACGTCTAGCACCATCTGCGTTTATCTCATCATCAAAATCTTTTTCAATTTCACCGGCAATACCAGAAGAGACTTTCACTTTTTTACCACATAAAAGCCCAGTTACACTAATATCACGTTCATTGAAGCGTTTTAAATCTTCCTCTGCTCCTTCAAACTCAAAAAGCTTACCTTTTGGATAATGCTCCATAATATCACCGCTTATAAGTTTAAACGGATGCTTTTGGGCTTTCATTTTTTTCACTTCATCATTTGGCATATTTAACAGTGTCTCTATCTCTTTAGCTTCAAAACTACTAACAAGTGAGTTAATCTCTAAACGTCTACTTAACCAAAGGTTAAATAGATGACTTTGATAAGCATTGATAAGGAGTTTTTTTACTCTTGGATTTCTCTCTCTTGCTTCACCTTTTGCAAGTTTTTCACCAAGTATATGATTATCTCCATCGTTTCCAAAACGCTGATAACCAAAAAAGTTTGGTATACCTGCATCAGATATATTTTTCAGAGCTTCATCTATCTTAGCAGCAGAAGTTGGGTTTACTTTTTTAACTTTGATATAAAATCTATTACCCTTGAGGTGCCCTATTCTAATCTTGTTATTATGGTAAGTTTTTGAAATTATCTTTATAGCATCAAAATTAAAACCATCCATAGCTTCTTCATGTTGCTTATGAATCGAGATATATTGCTTAGTCATGGCATGTTTATCTTTTAAACCTGCATAACCGATATCTCTATTTTTAATGCCTAAGTATCTAGCAATCTGTCCTACCATCTCATTTGTTGAAAGATTTTTCTTTCTTACAAAAAGTATTAAGTGCTCACCCTCTCCTGAAAATTCATAAAGAGGTATCTCTTCAACTACAAAATCTCTAGGAGACTGTTTAAAGTGAAAATCTATACTAGAGTGTGCTAGTGAGTAAAATCTATCCATAATTTTTTATATTCCTTAAAAATGATGCGCTTTGCATCTATTTGTGTATTTTTTTCTTGTAGCTTTTGCAAAAATATTTAGTTTAGTTCTACTTTGTTCTGCTCTGCGTTTAACAGCTTTTATATCTCGTTTATCAAAGGCAACCAACATCTCATACTCTTCGCCACTACAGCCAATTAACTTTGGTATGTGTTGCACAAACTCAAACCCAATTCTGTTTAGAGATGCTATTTTGTCTAAATCACTAAAAAGACCATCAGAAATATCCATTCCAGCTTTGAGATAACGTGAAGAGTGTTTTACAAAATCTGCTCTTAATTTTATATTTACAAATTTAGATGACTTATGAATAGTTCCCAAATTCAAAAGTTTTCTTAAATCTTTAGCAGAACTTCCAAGTTTTCCACTGTATGCTAAATAATCTCCAACTTTAACTCCACTTCTTCGTAGTGGCTTTTTTGTCGTAGAGATTATAGTGATAGATATGTCAAGTTTAGTGTTACTTATAGTATCTCCACCAATAATTTCAATACCATACTCATTAGAGACACTCTCAAAGCCACGTATTAACTCTCTCATATCATGCTTTGACATACTTTTTGGCATTGCGACACTCAGTAGTGCAAACCTTGGTACTGCATTCATAGCAATAGCATCTGAAATGTTAACCAACATTGCTTTTTGTGCAATTTGGTAGAAATTCATCCATTTTGTTTTAAAATGAATATCTTCAAAAAATGCATCTTTAGAGTAGACAAAGCCATCAATATAGGCACCATCATCACCTATGTGATTACTACTAAGTTGCGATATAAAATAGTTTTCTAAGTTCAACCAATCTTCTTTTTAAGCATTTATTAATAACTAGCGTTATAGAATGATACGCTATTATAACATTATTAGGGAAAAACATATGAAACACTCCATTAAAAAGATATTTCAGAATCTAAATATATATATGCTTATTGTTCTATTTATATCTTTTATAGCCTTAGCGCTTACTCTTGAACATAAATTATCAGTAAATAAAGTAAAAAATTTAAATACTCAAAAAAATATAATTTTATCTCTTACACAGCTTGACAAAGAAGATATAGATCTAGCACTTGTAATATTCCAAGGAAACAGTGCTCAACTCAACCGTGATATTGATAAACTTCGTAATTCATATAAATATAATGTTACTGGTAAATATTTACTCGAAAACGCTACTGCATATGACCAAGACTTAAAAAAGTTAAGAGACTTAGTAAACATATTTAATAAAAGTGCTTATGAAAATCTTCAAACAAGAACTCTTAAAAAAGATAAGGCTGCCAAAGAAAAAATTGCTAAAGAAAATCTACAGAAATCACTTTATGCAGTAAATGCTCATATTGATGAAATGATTATAGAAGATATGAAATATAACGAAGCTCTGTTTATGCTTTTTGAAAAATTTATTCTTTTCTCTTTTGCGTTTGTGCTAATGGGGACTCTTTGGTATAGAAAAAGAATCAATGATATTTATAAAGACATAGAGTTTTTATCATCTACTGAAAAGAACTATGCAGTGTATCAAATTTTTAGTATTGAAGGTGATGCGATATCTCAGAGAATGAAAAGAAAAGTCGTAACAACAGATAACCCGGCTTTTATAGATCAAATCACTGGTATTAATAACCTAAAAGGTATGATAAACGCTTATGGTGACAAAAAGGGCATGAAAGAAGAAAACTTTACTTCAGTAACAGTTATTGAAATAGATAATTTTTCAAAATCAAATAGAGCTTACGATCAAGAACTAACACACTCTATACTTAAAAAGATAGCATTTACAATCTCTTTGCATGAGCAAGCAACTGATGTTATTGCTAGAACAGATTACAATCAATTCACTATTGTATTCTCAAGAGCTTCTAAAGAGCAGTCATATAAAGATGTTGACATTATCAGACAGAGTATTTCTGAGCTAAAATTTAAAACTCCAAAAGGTGAAAATGTCACTGTATCTGGGGGTTATGTTATAAAACCTGGTCATTCAAGTCTAGATGAAGCTATTAAAAACGCAAAAGATATTCTAAACTATACAAAATCTGTAACTAGAAATAAAATATATCAAACTAAAGATATAGCTGAACATAACCTGTAAAAGTATATTTAAAATACTTATACAGGGCTCAACTTTTTATGTCTCAAATCGTAACAAACTCAAACTTCATCTAAACAAAGCTTCAATTTAACCTCTCGTAAGTCTACTCACGATATAATCAGCATTATTTTACAAGTTCTATACTAAGGAAATTTAATGAGTATTCCTATTTATACTTACGATGCTATTGTTGTTGGTGCCGGCCTTGCAGGTTGTGCCGCAGCAAGAGAGTTACAAAACGCAGGAAAGAAAGTTGCTGTAATTACAAAATTACATCCACTTAGAAGCCATTCAGGTGCTGCACAGGGTGGTGTTAACGCAGCATTCAGTGATGAAGACAGTGTAGAGTTGCACGAATTTGACACAGTTAAAGGTTCAGATTATTTAGCGGATCAAGATGCCGTTGAATTTATGTGTCAAAAAGCCCCAGAAACTATTCGTTGGGCTGAGAGAATGGGTGCTGCTTTTAGCCGTACACCAGATGGAAAAATTGCACAACGCCCTTTTGGTGGTCAATCTTCTCCTCGTGCATGTTATGCAAAAGATAGAACTGGTTTAACTCTGCTTCAAACAATTTATGAGCAGGCTCACCGTGCTGGTGTTAAGTTTTGGGATGAGTGGTACTGTGCTGACATTATCTACAAAGATGGAAAAGTTTCTGGAATCGTTGCTTTTAATATTCGTGACATGCAGACAGTTATATTTAATGCTAAATCAGTAATGTTTGCAACTGGTGGATATGCTCGTTCATATAAAATCAACTCAAACGCACATGCAAACACTGGTGATGGTCTTTCAATCGTTGCTCGTCATGGTCTTCCTTTAGAAGATATGGAATTTGTACAGTTTCACCCATCTGGATTATCTGGAAATGGTGTTCTAATCTCTGAAGCTGCTCGTGGAGAAGGTGGACGCCTTTTCAACTCAGAGGGTGAAAGATTTATGGAGAAATATGCTCCAAATGCCATGGAACTTGCATCTCGTGATGTTGTATCTCGTGCAATTTTAAATGAGATTAGAGAAGGACGTGGTGTTGGTCCTAGAAAAGATGCTGTATTTATCGATGTTACTCACTTAGGTAAAGATTTGATTATGGAAAAACTTCCTGAATTACGTGATTTAGCTATCACTTTCTTAGGTTTAGACATGGTTAAAGAGCCTATTTTAATCTCAGCAACTGCTCACTACTCAATGGGTGGTATTCCGGTAAATATTGCTGGTAATGTTCGTAAAAACAATGATGAATTTGTAGAAGGTTTTTACGCAGCTGGTGAGTGTTCATGTGTATCTGTTCACGGTGCAAACCGCCTTGGTGCAAACTCAGTTCTTGAAGCTCTACTTTTTGGTCGTTTTGTTGGTAAGACAATGGTTTCAGAGATTGACGACATTGAGCTACGTCCTGCGACTACTGAAGATGCAGCGACTGCTTTAGCTGAAATGGACTTTGTTCTTAAAAACAATGGTAATGAGACTGTTCCAGGTATTCGTGAAGAACTTCAGCAGTGTATGACGGCTAACGCTGGTGCATTTAGAACTGCTAAGACTTTAGAACTTGCTATTAAAACTGTTAAAAAGCTTCGTAAACGTTTTGAAAATATCCGTATCAAAGACAAATCAAAAGTATTTAATACTGAGATGCAAGAGGCAATTGAACTTGGACACATGCTTGATTACTCTTCATTTATTGTTGAGTCTGCACTTCCTAGAAAAGAGAGTCGCGGTGCTCACTATAGAGAAGATTTTGAGACTCGTGATGATAAAGAGTTCTTAAAACATACTATGGCTTATATGGATGAAAAAGGTGAAATTTCACTTGATTATATGGATGTCGTTCTTGGCAAACATGAGCTTAAAGCTAGAACTTACTAGGTAAAGGAAGAGAAACTTATGAGTACACATACAATTACTACACAAAAAGTAAACTTCAAAGTATTTCGTTTTAATGCTGATGAAGACTATCTTCCATATTATGAAAACTATGACATGGATGTAACTTCAGAAGAAGTTGTTTTAGATATTTTAAATAGAATCAAATGGGACCATGATGGTAGTTTTTCTTATCGTCGTAGCTGTCGTCACGGTATCTGTGGAGCATGCGCTATAAAAGTAAATGGACGTTCAACTCTTGCATGTAAAGAGAGTATGAATGATATGGTTGAACTTTTTGGATCTGATTTAGTTATTGAGCCATTAAGTGTTAAACGTGCTGTTAAAGATCTGATTATAGATAAAGGTGACTTTTGGGAGAAGCATGACGCAATTCATCCATACCTTCTCTCTGACGTAGAAGAACATCCTGAGCATGAGCACTTAGTAACACCAGAAGAAGCTGAAGAGTTAAATGAAGCTGATCTCTGTATTCAGTGTGGTGCTTGTCATTATGCTTGTCCAGTAGTTGAGATAAATGAAGATTTCTTTGGTCCAGCTGCGTTTGCTAAGGCTTACCGTTTTGAAGCAGATGTTCGTGATGATGCTCACGTTAGTAGACTTAATGAACTTCACACAGAGAAACAGGGTCTTTGGGACTGTGTTAAGTGTATGGAGTGTGCAGAGGTTTGTCCTAAAGATGTTAATCCTATCGATAAAATCACTAAACTACACAACATGCTATTTACAGAGGGCGTTGCAACTTCAAATGTTGCTACTCGTCACGCTGTCGGATTTAAACACTCTATTGCTAAAAATGGTGTACTTGATGAGGGTGGTTTAGTTCTTTATTCTGAAGGACCAGCTATCGTTAAACATATTCCAGTAGCACTGAAAATGTTTAGAAAAGGTAAAATAGTTCCACCTTGGGGAATTACAAAATCAGACAACTTAGATGAGATTAAAAAGCTTGTAGCATCTTCATCAACAGCAAAGTTCTAGGAGTAATATAGATGAAAAAATTAAAATACGCACTTTTTACAGGATGTACAGCAAAACA